>NZ_DATNPA010000150.1:0-11603 GCF_036703385.1 Allocoleopsis sp.
TTGCAGGTTGCAGGTTGCAGGTTGAAGGTTGCAGGTTGCAGGTTGCAGGTTGCAGGTTGCAGGTTGCAGGTTGCAGGTTGCAGGTTGCAGGTTGCAGGTTGAAGGTTGAAGGTTGCAGGTTGCAGGTTGCAGGTTGAAGGTTAAATATTTTCATTCCTTACCATGTGCGCGAAGCACAGGGTGTTCAACCGGGAAATAGATGAGGGATGGGAATAGGCAGCCCGTGAAGAGCACTATATTACTGTAATGGTTTTAACTTTTGTATACTGATTTAATAATAAATTTAGCTTTAACATGACCTCCCAAACCCCCTCCATTCAATTTTTTGAAGGAATTTACGAAGAACTGAGTAATGTCAGCTTGCGGCGGAATCGGAACACCGCAGTGCGTTCAGTGTTGATGACGTTCAATTCCTTAAAGGCTTTAGAAAGATTCAATAGCTTCACCAAACGCTCGTCTAATTCCATAGTTTTAACAGATGAAGAAGGTGTAATTACCGTTGAACCCTCTTCTGTGCAAATTTTGTTCGGTGGTGCAGAGGGGGATGAACTTCAGCGGGTGGAATGCCAGTTTGAAATTGAGCGGGAAGATTATTGGGAACGCTTTATGCGCTTTATGCAGCGCTACGCTGAAGCCAACGATATGGCTTACAGCGACACAGGGAAATCTACAGAGAGTAGCAATCACTAAATCATGAAAGTAGCAATTACTGGAGCAACTGGATTTGTTGGCAGTCGCCTCGTGGAGCAACTCCAGGCACAAGGACATCAGCCGTTGATATTAACTCGGAATCGAGCGATTGCATTACGGAAGTTCCCCAATTTGGAAATTGTTGCCTACACCCCTACTGAATCCGGTGAGTGGCAAAAGGCGATCGCTGGTTGTGACGCGGTGGTGAATCTAGCAGGAGAACCCATCGCGGAGAGTCGCTGGACACCCAAGCACAAGGAGGAGATTCTCAATAGCCGCAAGCTGGGTACGCAAAAAATTGTGGAAGCTATCACTCAAGCTAACCCCAAGCCAAAGGTATTGGTTAACGCTTCTGCGATCGGCTACTACGGCACCAGCGAAACCGCTACTTTTGATGAAACCAGTCCCCCTGGTAACGATTTTCTCGCCGAAGTTTGTCAAGCCTGGGAAGCTGAAGCTCAGAAAGTTAAGAATGCTGGTGTCCGACTGGTAATTGTGCGGTTGGGCATTGTCTTAGGGAATGGTGGCGCACTCGCCAAAATGATACCCCCCTTCCAATTATTTGCAGGTGGTCCTCTCGGTACTGGTCACCAGTGGTTTGCCTGGATTCATCGGGACGATCTCGTTCGCTTGCTCATAGAAGCCCTAAACCGACCGGACATTGAGGGTGTGCTTAATGGTACTGCACCCAACCCCGTCCGGATGTCGGAACTATGTGAAAAGCTTGGGGAAGTTTTACACCGCCCCTCCTGGTTACCTGTTCCTAGCTTCGCTCTAGAAGCACTGCTTGGAGAAGGTGCCAAAGTCGTCCTAGAAGGTCAACAGGTGCTGCCCAAGAGAACAACTAGCTACGGTTTTCAATATCAATATCCAACAGTAAAAGAAGCCCTAACAAAAATTGTGACTTCGAGTTAGGCAGTTCCAAGTCAACAATATCCGACGAACTCATGTGGGGTGGGCATCCTGTCCACCCCTGACCCATCACGGTGCCAACATAGGGTTACGGCATGTTCTCGACTCAGGTGTGTATTGCCTCTGGTTATCGAAATTTGCCACACTTCTCTTCTACAACTCATTGGCAATTTTTTCAAGTTAAATTCATAAAGTTTAATTTCTCAACGAGAGGCTGAAAAGTGTGTATAGATAAAATTCTATAGGTACTATCAGCCTTGATGCCCATAAGCCAAATTTACAAACATGATTATTTAATTATTTAGTTTTGTTCTTCTTTTTTCGCACACTAACCATTACACTAACATTTAAAGCTTAAGAAAAAATGAATCCATGTCGCTGAACGTCCTGCTGAAAGCAGGATTATCTCGCTATTGCTCCTAAAAACCTGAATATTTCTGCATTTAAAACAGGTAATGCCGATGGCTCAGCTCCTTCTTGAAACAGCTTGGTTAATACCTTGCTATGCAATCCTTGGGGCAATTCTTGCCCTACCTTGGTCTCCTTCTCTGATTCGTCGCACAGGCCCCAGACCGGCTGGCTACGTGAACATGGTAATGACTTTAATCGCGTTCCTTCATGGTTTAGGCGCTCTGATCGCGATTTGGAATCAGCCAGCGCAAGAGTTATTAATTCCTTGGCTCCATATTGCCGGTCTTGATTTGGATCTTCCTCTGAGACTATCGAGAGTCACCATCGGTGCAACCATGCTGATTGCTGGGATGAATCTGCTGACACAGATTTATGCGATCGGTTATATGGAGATGGACTGGGGTTGGGCGCGATTCTTTTCCTTCCTGGCGCTGTTTGGAGCCGGGATGCGTGCTCTTGTCCTCTGCGATTCTTTGTTCTTCAGCTACTTCATTCTAGAAATCCTGACTCTGGGAACCTATCTACTCGTTGGGTTGTGGTTTAGTCAGCCGTTGGTGGTGACGGGGGCAAGAGATGCTTTCCTCACCAAGCGGGTAGGTGACTTAATCATGTTGATGGGAGTCTTAGGTCTGTATCCTTTGGCAGGAACCTGGGACTTTTCTCAATTAGAAACCTGGGCTCAGACAGCAACGGTAGACCCTAAAATCGCTACACTGGTAGGTTTAGCTTTAATCGCTGGCCCGATGGCTAAGTGTGCTCAGTTCCCACTGCATCTGTGGCTGGATGAGGCGATGGAGGGCCCGGTTCCTTCAACGATTTTGCGGAATTCCGTGGTTGTGATGACGGGTGCCTGGGTGTTAATTAAGCTTGAACCCGTTTTAGCCTTATCACCGATTACTCTTGCTGCTGTACTGTTCATTGGTTCAGTGACAGCGATAGGCGGTTCCTTAATTGCGATCGCTCAAATTGATATCAAACGTACCCTCTCTTATCTGGTTAGTGCCTACATGGGTATCGTGTTTATCGCCGTAGGTACCGGACAAGTCGAAACCGCCTACATGTTGCTATTGACCTACGCCGTAGCGATGGGCTTATTAGTCATGAGCATCGGCGGTGTAATTTGGAATAGCATCACCCAGGATGTCACCCAATATGGGGGTCTGTGGTCTAAACGACCCATCAGTGGGTTGTCTTTCATCATCGGTACGGCGGCTTTAATCGCATTGCCTCCCTTTGGTTGCTTCTGGTCTTTAGCCAAATTAGCAGACCATCTTGCCACAACTGCACCTTGGCTGTTTGGGGTATTACTGTTAGTGAATGCCCTCACCGCCTTTGGTTTAACCCGCGTGTTTGGTCTAGTTTTTGGCGGCAAAACCAAACAAATGACAGAGCGATCGCCCGAAATTCATTGGCCGATGGCTTTGCCAATGGTCGTGTTAATGGGATTCACCCTCCACGTCCCTTTGCTACTGCTGCAATGGCAACTGCTCCCGGATTGGGCGAGCCTGAATACCACTGTCGCTGGTATGTTGGTTTTGTCCAGCGTTCTAGGGATAGGAATTAGTGGTTTCATTTATCTCAATGATGGCTGGACTAAACCTGTACAACTGGTTTGGAAGCCACTGCAAGACTTGTTAGCCTACGACTTTTACACCGCTAAAATTTACCGCCTGAGTATTGTGCTTGTGGTTGGCTTAGTCTCTCAACTTATGTTCTGGATTGACCGCTATATCGTTGATGGAGTGGTGAATCTGGTTGGCTTAGCAACAGTTTTTAGTGGACAGAGCTTAAAGTACAACACTTCTGGTCAAACCCAATTTTATGCTCTGACAATATTGTTAGGAGTAGCTCTTTTGGGAATTATGGTGAGCTGGCCAGTATTGGCTCGCCTTTCATTAATTATCACTGGCTGATGCAGTTAGTAATTGAGTGCTAGTTGAGATATTATAGGGTGTTGATAAAGTCGAAAAATCAGATTTTTAGTCAATCTAAATCAGAGAACAAAGCCTGAAATATCTGACCTTATCAACTCCTTATCGCCTAGCTTGCTGCCGAGAATATCAGAATTTGGAAGGAAGGAAAAATTCAATGAACGGAAAGAATCAGAAGGGACATCTTTCAAGACGACACTTGCTAAAGTTTGGTGCAGGGATTGTCGGGACGGGGGCAATTACAGCTGGACTGGGTTCCAACTTAGTGTTTCCCGACCAAGCCATTGCAAAAGATGACATGACCCCTGAGCAGGCTCTGCAAAGCCTAATGGATGGCAATCAACGATTTGTTAAGGGAAAACGTGAAAACCCCCACCAAAATATGTCACGTATGACAGAAGTAGCAAAAGGTCAGAAGCCATTCGCTTCTATTCTTGGCTGTGCAGATTCACGAGTTCCTTCTGAGATTATTTTTGACCAGGGATTTGGGGATTTATTTGTATGCCGAGTGGCTGGTAATATCGCGACCAAAGAGGAGATTGGCAGCCTTGAATTTGGCACCTTAGTATTAGGCACAAAGGTGATAATGGTCTTAGGTCATGAAAGATGCGGAGCAGTAGACGCCACGATAAAAGGTGCCCAAGTTCCCGGACAAATTGCCAGTCTGATTGATGCCATTAAACCCGCTGTAGAAAAGTCAGCCAACCAACGCGGCGACAAGCTGGAGAATGCCATCAAATCCAATGTTTTGTACCAAATAGAAAAATTGAAAACCTCCCCAGTCATTTCTCAGTTAATTACGGAAGGAAAACTGAAAGTTGTAGGGGGTTATTACGATTTGGACACTGGAACCGTAACGATGGTTAGTTAGGCTGGATTATTCATTTGTGTAAAAGCTATTAACAACGTTTCAGCAAGGAAACAATTCAATCTATGCTTAGTACCTTGATCTGGCTACCCATGTTGGGTGCTGCTATCGTTGGGTTCTGGCCCGGAAATCTAAATGCGGCGAGGCTACGCTCTGTAGCATTAGCGATCGCATCTGTTCTCTTAGTTGTAACCGTCTGGCTAGCGAGTCAGTTTAATTTGACGGCCTCAGGATTACAGTTTCAGGAGTATTTACCTTGGCTGCCACAAATCGGCTTGAGCTATAAGCTAGGCATTGATGGTTTGTCGTTTCCGTTGTTGGCTTTAAATGCACTGCTAACTTGGATTGCTATTTATAGCACAAGTGAGAAAGTTGAGCGTTCCCGGCTCTACTATGCTTTGATTTTTCTCGTCAATGCTGGGGTAGCTGGCGCTTTTGCGGCTCAGAACTTACTGCTGTTTTTCCTGTTCTACGAGTTAGAACTCATCCCGTTGTATCTGTTGATTGCCATCTGGGGTGATACAGAAAAGCGCGGCTATGCAGCGATGAAGTTTCTCATCTATACCGCTGTTTCCGGGATTCTCATTCTGGCTGCATTTTTGGGTATTACTTGGTTAAGTGGCTCCAACAGCTTCGATTACGACTCGATGAAGACTCAAGGGTTACCCTTGATTACTCAGCTAATTCTATTAACGGTGCTGCTGGTTGGATTTGGCATTAAAGTTCCTTTGGTTCCCTTGCACACTTGGTTACCAGATGCTTATGTAGAAGCTTGTCCACCTGTGACGATTCTTCTGGGTGGCGTGTTGGCGAAGTTGGGAACTTATGGCTTGATCAGGTTCGGTTTGCAGCTATTTCCTGAAACATGGGGACTTGTGGCTCCAGGATTGGCGATCATTGGGACTGTAAGTGTTCTCTATGGTGCCGTCACAGCGATCGCTCAACAAGACATCAAACGTATGGTTGCCTATAGCTCAATCGGACACATGGGCTATATCATCGTGGGCTCTGCGGCGGGTACACCATTAAGTTTAGTGGGTGCTGTCTCTCAAATGGTTGCTCACGGTATTATTCTGGCAATCTTATTTAATCTGGTGGGCATTATTGAGGAGAAAGTCGGCACTCGCGAACTGAATGTTCTCAATGGTTTGATGAGTCCGGTTCGAGGTTTACCCATCATTAGTGCTTTCTTGGTAGTAGCAGGGATGGCTAGCGCTGGCATTCCAGGCATGATGGGTTTCGTGGCTGAATTTCTGGTATTTCAAGGCAGTTTCTCCATCTTCCCAGTAGAAACGCTGTTGTGTGTGCTGGCGTCTGGATTAACAGCTGTTTACTTCGTGATTCTGATTAACCGCACCTGTTTTGGCAAACTGGACAACAACACAGCCTACTATCCCAAAGTTCAGTGGCGTGAGCGTGTCCCAGCATTAGTTTTAACCGTTCTGATTTTCTTCTTGGGAATTCGTCCTTCTTTGCTAGTGCGTTGGAGTGAAGCCACTGCCGCCTCTATGAGCGCTCCAATCTTCGCCGCAATGCCATCATCCACCGATATTTCTGGGGATATTAAACCCAAATTATCAATTAGCTATCAGCCGTCAACTTTTAGCATCGAAAAGTAAGCTTGAGCAGAAGCTCTGATTCCCCTCTCCTTCTCAGAGAGGGGTGGGTGAGAGGCAAAGTCAGGAATTCTTCAGCAGGCTCACATACTTCACTCAAGCAGACTTTTTCCTTCCTCTAACTCTAACTTTGCTTGAGATTCAAGTTTAAAGGAACGCAAAATGGTACAAACTCCCGTTAAACCAGAAAATACAATCCAGCTGCCGCCTTCTAAGCATGAATTTGCTGATGTGATTCACCGCCTTGAAGCGGGTGGTGCCATGCTACCCGATACACCAGAGAATCTCATGCAAATCATCGGCATTTACAAAGCTTATGCCGTGCCGATGGATTTCTACTGGCGCGACCTTCTCTATATTGCTGAGCAGGTATTTTTAAACCCATTTCCCTTTTTTAAATACTTGCTACCTAAAGAGTATTTAGAGTTGCATAATCATTACGCCGGAGATGATGCCGATTTGCGGATTTGGCGTGGGGAAGCAACGGCTCATCCTGAGCTTTTAGCCTACATGGAAAAAGGGGAAACCTTTAAAATGCCCAAGTTGTTTCATCACTTGTGGCATGACCGGGTCAACATGGAGTTTGCTGAAGCTTGTATGCGTGCCATGCTGTGGCATAGAGGAATGGGTGGACAATTTGACCCTTACCTGGACAGCGATGAATATAAGGCTAATGCAGATAAGGCGATTAAGGCTTACTTTAAGTACAATCCGGTGATGATGGGAGTCTATAAGCTGTTTCCAGACCTGTTTATAGAACAGTGCCGTCAGATGTCCTATTACAGTAACCTGGGCCTGTTCTGGGAGATTATGGCTCCGGTTTTCTTTGAAATGAGCGATCTCTATGATGAAGGGAAAATCACTAGCGTCCCAGAGGCGATGAACTTTATTGTAAACGGGATTTTTGCGATCGCAGGTCGTCCCATCTACCACCACGTCTACATCCGGGGTGAATGCTACGAAATTATCCCGAAATCGAAGGGATTCATGTGGTTGTATGAAGCAGCATTACCTTATGTAGAAGCAGTTTTCTATCGCACGGCACCGTTCCGGGGTACGAAGTCTTACAATGCTCAGGCGAAGCAAGTTCCCGAAGATCAGAAAAACTTCCACTATGGGATTCTGTATGCTGATGTTTTCCCGGTAGGTACAGCAGGTATTCCCCCCACACTGCTGATGCAGGATATGCTTCACTTCCTACCCCCCTATTTGGTGGATTATTACAGTAAAAACTGCCGGGGTGAGGACGATATGCTGATTCAATTGGGTATCAGTTTTCAGCGATCGATGTACTGCGTTACTTCCGCTGTGATTCAAGCGTTGCGGACGGCGCTTCTGTATCCTTTAGATGACCCAAATCCCAAGCATTTAAAAGCAAATCGGGCGTTTTTTGAGGCTCAGATTGATCGATTCAAGCGTCCTGAAGCACGGTTGCGGGATATTCAGAGGCAGGATTATAGGTAGGGAAAGGCAGATTCCCCCATGCCCTCCTTCAAAAGGGGGGCTTTGTTTTTTGGGGTGCGATCGCTTTCTCAATATAGTAGGGTGGGCATTGCTCACCCTACTTGAGGCTTAATCTTTATTCTTAAAGGCGCTGCTTGCCTTATCTTGAAATTTCTTTAAAACTCAAAATACTCATTATATAGTGTAGTACTCGTCTATAGATACAACATATAGGGTCTATTTCAACCCGATTCTTGATTTTTCTTGGATAATCTTGCATATTTTGTGTAAGAAAGCTAAGCTGGAGTGCAAGATATGCAAGAAATTGTTGCAAGATGCAAAAAGATTTACTTATTTCACTGCTAAGCACCGAACTGGCTGATAGAGAGCAGGAAGCGGCAAAGTTCAGGAAAGTGGCTGAGGAGGCCCACGCTGAGGCAGTCCGTCTAGAGTCTTTGGCTGCAAGTATCAGGGCCACTCTAGCAGGGATAAGTAGTCAAGAAAGTAAAGAACAAGCGTTTATACCTAACAAGTTTCGTCAGTTACCGACAAAATCTTCCACCAATGGCAATGGTTCTCTATTTCATGGAACTAGGGCAAGCTCTGAAATCTCTGTTGGAAGTAGTGTAAGTGAAAATCCAAGTGAAAGGCAGAGCACAGATTCAAACTCCGAACCTAAGCGGGAAACCTCTCGCAATCCCAAAGACTATCAGCGCCCTGAGTACAGTGGTCGAAGAGGCTACATTCAGATAGCCAAAAAAATCCTTGAAAAAAACCCAGAGGGTTTACATATTGGTCAGCTAGTCGAGCTTATCTTTGAATACCAGTCTCTAGAGGAATTCACAAAAGCTAAAAGATGTCTACAAGCAGAACTGATGCGAGGAGCTAAAGAAAATAGATTGGGAAAGGATGGTGATTATTACTTCTCACAACCGAGAACAACCTTAGCGACAAGTAAATAACAATCAGAACTGTCTGCAACACAAAACAATTAGAGACGGCGATCGCCATGACTGTAACAACTCTAGATCAGACAACTGAACCCATCCTAATAGACGCACTGACGTGGCAGGAATTCAAAACAATTGAGCACTTACTAGACCGTCCAGGCATTCGGATATCATTCTTGGACGGGACATTAGAGATTCGCAAGATGCCAGGGAAAAAACATGAGACTGTAAAAAAGCGTATCGCTGCCCTCGTTGAAGCCTATCTGGAATCCCAAAATATAGATTTCACTCCAACAGGCTCTATGACTCTAGAAAGCGAAGTTGGTCTAGTGAAGCGCGAAGCTGACGAATCGTATGAACTCGGACCCGACAGGGAACGTCCAGATCTAGCGATCGAAGTTGCCGTTACCAGTGGAGGCATTGATAAGCTAGAAGCCTATAAACGCCTGAAGATTTCTGAAGTCTGGTTCTGGCAGAATGGGAGATTGTTACTGTATGCCTTGCGTCAAGAAGAATATGAGGCGATCGCTCAGTCTGAATTGCTGCCTGGGTTAGACTTAGCGCTGTTGGTACGGTGCATTACTCTGCCTAACCACATTCAGGCGGTAAGAGAATTTCGACAAGGAATTCAAAAGTAGGGGATTGGGAGCGATCGCATACAACTCACAAACCTCAGTCCAGCATTTCAGGGTCAATACCCAAGGCTTGAAGTTGTTCGGAAGTGAGCGATTTCAGCCGAGCTGCCAACTGCTGCCGCTTTTCCCGCTCTTGCTCTAACTGTTGCAAAGCTTGCTCTTTCTCTTGTCGCTCCTGTTCTGCTTGTTCATGACCCGTTAACAACAGGTTTCCATTTAAGTCCCACCAGCGTAGCCAGAGTTGTTCCGGCTGATTCAAGACAGTTCCCAACCACAAACCCAACTCTACCTGCATTGGGAGAATTGGATAATGCCCCCGTTCATTAGGAGTCATCTTCTCATAGTGGGTATTAACCAGGTGATATAGCTCCAAAGTGCCGTTGCTGAGTAGATAGATGCCATAGTAGGGAATCCGCATTACCCGTTCGTAGACCCAAAACTTACCCGGTTTTGTAACCTCTCCTGTTTCCGAACGAGATAAAGGAGTCTGAGCTCGTTCCTCACTGCCATCACCAGAGGCAAATTCCAGCGCGATTGTGGGCGTGATATACTCTCGCCATAGCACGTAGGAGCGACGGATTACACCATCAAGTTTGGGTGCCACATTCGGCACATAAAACCAGTCAGGTGCTTCAGCTCCCTTCTCCGGTGGGTTAGTTTCTCGCCAGTAAATACCACAATCTTGTCCGATCGCATATTGTCCGTCTGGATGCAGTCGCTGCAAGGTTGAATCGATTGAGTCTGTCAGAATCAGACTTTGGGGATGCTCCTGAAAATTTTTCACAAACGTACCATCGGATTCTGGCAATTGGGTATGGTCGGGGAATGGAGGCGGTAGAGCAATTTCATTTAGTATCTCAGTCATATCTTCAACAGTATTGCAGCAATTATTACTACCATCTTGCCTAATCTATAAGATTAAGGTGCAGATGATGCCGTTAGGACAATTGACAAGTTTGTGAGGTACAAATTAGACCTATCTTGAAAGTCTAGTTTCATCCTTCGTTGTGAGCGACAGCTCATGGTGTCTCTTGCTCTCATTCAATTTTTGCCCTCCTAACCCTCATGAATAAGAGGCTTCGTCCTTACTCCTCTCCCCTAAAAGGGGAGAACGAGAGGGGTGGGGGGAACCGGAATCTCAAAGTCCCCCAGAATTGGGGGATTTAGGGGGCATTTCAGGATTTATGCAAGAGGTTTATTGAATAGCGATCGCCCTTTTGCATGTAGGGTGAGTACTGCACGCTAACGCTAGAATAAGCTTTTCAACTTCTGGGAAGCAGCGCCCACCCGAAGAGTTTTGAGAACGGTGCAAAATGTCAGTTCTATCTACGCAGACTAAATGACCAAATCATAAAGCAGATAGAAATTAGTAATAATCCACCGATTCGGAATCTTTGTTGACGGGTATTGCTCTTGTCATGGTTAATTAAGAAAGCGATGTAGACTAACGGAGCAAGAACACCAATTTCAATCAATAAATTTCGGTAAAGAAAATAGTTGAATAGGTTTACCCCACCAGCACTGGGGAGAATACCAAAGGGCAATTTGAAGATTTCGTTGCTCAAAGGCCATAGTAAAGGTAATCGGTTAACCCCCGTGAGTAGATCGAGAACCAGATGGGAAAGACCTGCTAAGATGACTTGTTGGCTACGGATGATCAGAGAACGCCCCTTAGAGCCTAAAAGGGTAAGCAAGAGAATTGTGCAAAACGGTAGCACCAGACTTAGCAATATAGAGTGGCTAATCCTAACGTCCTGATACTGATACGTTAAATGTAGGGCAGGAATAATATGGTCAATGTCAGGGGCAGAGGCAATAATAATTAGCCATCCTAACCAAGATTTCCGATTGGAGGATGCGGGTTGCTTTTCAAGGGAATATGTGCTAAAGGCGGCTAAGCTGTGACCGATAAAAGAAGACATTTTGACGCTCTATCTCACGCAAAAAGAACCGGATTTCAAAACCCTTTCTATTTCTAGAATTCGCCGCATTTGGTCTAACTTAATACAGTTCCAGCGCCATGATTCTGAATCAACTTTCAACCCTGTCAGCTGCTTTTGGTAGTAAGGCTCTCGCCTGCAAATGCCAAACAATCCTGAAGCATCTAATTCCTGTTTTTTGTTGCGAAATGCTTCCACTCTAGCCCA
>NZ_DATNPA010000151.1:0-3056 GCF_036703385.1 Allocoleopsis sp.
AGTTCGGTACTGCATGTTGGCACAGGCTCTGTCTCTAATACTTCCAGTTTATGATTTGGGTATAACTTTAACTCGTCAGTCGCCAGTACCCCTATCGCTGTTCCCATCAAGCCAATTCCTTTGAAGAATTTTCTGCGATTCAGCTCCAAGGGCAAGTTGATGGTAGGAAGTTTTGTCATAGTGCTGTCGCCTTTTGTGTGTATGTAATAACCCATTAAAATCACCTTGGTCAATTCCTGGTTGTATTAGTCGTTACTCCACACACTTGTTAAATGACTCAACAGGGTATCATTGACGCGTTACAAGTCGTAACGTGAAATTTTAGCGATCGCCAAACATGTCTCGACCCGTTTTATACATTGCCATCACCAACCACGGCTTTGGTCATGCTGTGCGTGCCTCCTGTGTAGCAGCGGCAATTCAACAATTATGTCCAGAAATTTTACTCGTTTTAGTTACAACAGCGCCGCGCTGGCTGTTAGAAACCTATATCCCAGGCGATTTTATTCATCGCCCACGGGCATTTGATGTGGGTGTGATTCAGCCGGACAGCCTAAATATGGATCAAGACGCCACTTTGGAGAAACTGCGGCAGATTCGCGCTACGGCGAACTCAATTGTTGCCAGTGAAGTGAACTTTATCCGAACGAACCGGGTGGGGCTAATCTTAGCCGATATCCCACCTTTAGCCGCAAAAATAGCCAAAACGGCAGGAATTCCTTGTTGGATGATGAGTAACTTTGGCTGGGATTTTATTTACCGAGACTGGGGAGGTGAATTTGTTGAGATTGCGGATTGGATTAGTGAGCGTTATGCAACATGCGATCGCCTATTTCGTCTTCCCTTACACGAACCCATGAGCGCCTTCCCAAACATAACAGATGTAGGATTAACAGGTGGTACACTACGCTATACTTCAGATCAGTTGCGAGACAAGTTTGGTCTGACGTTACCTGCTGACAAAACAATCTTACTGACCTTCGGAGGTCTGAATCTCCAGGGAATTCCTTACCACACTCTGAATCAGTTTCCGGACTGGCAGTTCATCACCTTTGACGCACAAGCCCCCGACTTGCCCAATTTAGTCAAGGTTTCCGGGAAAGAGTATCGTCCTGTTGAATTTATGCCATTGTGTGGGCGAGTTGTTTCTAAACCGGGGTACAGTACCTTTGCCTCAGCCCTAGGCGTCGGTATCCCGATCGCCACTCTCACTCGCGAGGGATTTGCCGAAGCCCCCGTGCTGCTGGAGGGTATCCAAAATTATGCTTATCATCAAATTTTGACACCCGCCGACTTTTTCCAGGGCAATTGGGACTTTTTATACGATTCCCCCCAGCCACCTAAGCAATCTCAACAGGTGGAAAAAGAGGGAACAGAAGCGATCGCTCAAGCCGTCATCAACTATTACCAGACTCACCGATACCTCTCCCAGCAATGACAGCCGCCGTCAATTTCCTTCCCGACACACCGCAAAAGATACAAGAGACACCGAAGGCAGCAGAGACAAAAGAGAACCAGGCAGTAGAAACAGCAGCAGAACCAAGAGAAAGCAAGACAACAGAAACCAGAGAAAGCAAAACACCAGAAAGTCGAGAAAATCGCTCTATTTCAACCTTAGAACTCGCGGCAAAGGATGTGCGTATGGTACTCGACCAACAAAGGGAGCGGAGTCAAACGCTGACAACGAAGCTAAACATCTTGTTCGTCACCAATGGCGCTCTTTTGACGAGCTTAATTATCTCTCGGCTATTGTTTTTCCTTAGCCCCTTCAGCATTGCAGAAATCCTAGGATTTCTGCTAAATTTCACTTTACTGATTAGCGCCTTTCTTCCCAGGCAGGTGGCTATCAGCCCGAACTTAGAAGATAAAAAATTTCTGGAACGTTATTTAGTTTTGTCACCAGAAGAGTATCAGTTGCAAATGCTGGTTAATCTAGCCGAGACCTATAATGCAAACAGGCAACGATTGGAGGACGTTTCTCTATCATTGAAGTATTCTGCTTTTGTCACTTGGGGGATTGCAATAATTCTTCTGATGCATGTAGTAGCATCTTATTTTGTGCAAATGAGCTGAGTAGAGCTGGCTAAACTCAAAATTATGAATTCCAAACCTGTTGACACTATCGGCTCCGGAGAACAGTTAAGTCTACCGGAACCCGATCCAGACAATATAACGGTTTTAACGCGCAACCTGCCTAACACGCCTATTCTTCCTTGGAATCATTATGATTCCCCTTGGCAGGATTCAGACGCAGTGGCAACTGAGCAAGAAGCTGATCGCTCTGACCAAGACATAGACAACCTAGAGCAAAACGCTGAGCATGCAGAGAAATTGGAGAGTGCTGAGGCAACTGCTCCAGAGGTAACTCCACTCGATGGTGAGCTAGATCCAACTGAGGCAACCGTCCCAGAGGTGATTTCACTCGATGGTGAGCTAGATCCAACTGAGGCAACTGTCCCAGAGGTGATTCCACTCGATGAGCTGAAGGGTCAGCCATTAAGCGTCTCACTCGATCCACTAGAGGAAACGCCAACCGATGAACTGACTGGCTAGGCTGCTTTAAACTTTATCAGGTGACGACTCTACGCTCCCATGTCAATCTCTCTATGACTCAATACCAACAGCTTCTTAGGATTCAGACCACTGGTAAATCATTCTCCCCAATTACCTCAAAAGTGCAATCTGTTGTTGCCGAGTCAGGCATCGATACTGGACTGTGTACGATTTTCTTACGCCATACCTCTGCAAGCTTGGTGATTCAAGAAAATGCAGACCCAGATGTTCTGAAAGATTTATCTAATTTTTTCGCCAAATTAGTCCCTGAGGATGGTAAGAGCTATATTCATGATGCTGAAGGGCCTGATGATATGCCAGCTCACATCCGCACAGTTCTTACCAAAACATCAGAACAGATTCCCATTACTCGAGGAAGATTACTCTTGGGCACCTGGCAGGGAATTTATATATGGGAACATCGACGACAAAATCATAACCGTGAAGTCGTTATTCACATCACGGGTACCTAATACCATTGCGGGTCAAAGCAGGTCCCGCAG
>NZ_DATNPA010000152.1:0-5039 GCF_036703385.1 Allocoleopsis sp.
GGGGTTTCTTCTACATAGCTATCAATCACGCTTTCCAAGATCAGGTCATGGTTGATCATTTCACGTAATTCTTGAAAAACGGCAGCATCGACTACAGCCTCAAAGGAATTCAAGCTTGCAGATTGAATTAAGGTTGAAGGTTGAGCAAAGGTTGAAGGTTGAAGGTTATCTTCCGCACTTTCAATGTTCAACTGGCTCACCTTCAACTCTTCCTGACATTTGGTTAAGGCACGAACCAGTTCTTCCATACGGATGGGTTTGCTGATGTAGTCGTCCATGCCTGCCTCCAAGCACATCTCGCGATCGCCTTGCATGGCATTTGCCGTCATGGCAATAATTCGAGGACGCTTATATTTTGGATGTTTTCGGCCTCGGACTTTGTCCGGCAGGCGAGTTTGGGATTTTGGAGTGTTAGGTTGTTTGTTCGTGTCCGAGTTTTCTGGATGCTCATCTCCCTGCCCTAATTCCCCAGTGAAAGCCCATTCTTCACAGATACGACGTGCGGCTGTTAATCCATCCATCTCTGGCATCTGGACATCCATGAACACGAGATCGTAAGATTGACGGTGCAGCGCTTCGAGTACCTCTAGACCATTGCCGACCACATCGGCGCGATACCCTAGACGTTGCAACAAGTGCAAGGCCACTTGCTGATTCACCACATTGTCCTCCGCCAACAGAATCTTGAGAGGCAATCTTTGGCCTAAATTAGGGTCAATCTCAGGAGAGATGGAACAGGTAGGACGGACTTTAATCGGCTGTCCGATCACAACTTGATTCAAAATTTCATAAAGCTGCGACTGTTTAATCGGCTTATGGAGGAACGCCGCAAACTGATTCATCTGGTTTGGGTCGCTGCTTTCTGGCTTGCCGATAGAAGTCAGCATCACGAGGGGCAAGCCTTGGTAACCGGGCTTCTTGCGGATTTCAGTGGCTAGGGTCAGTCCATCCATCCCCGGCATCTGCATATCCAGAATCGCAAGGTCGAAAGACTCTCCCTGATGCAGCCAGTCCAACGCTTGTACACCCGAGTGAGCTGCACGGGTAAGCATCCCCCACGATTGTCCTTGTAGGATTAAAATTTGGCGGTTGGTGGCATTATCATCAACAATCAGCAGTCGCTTCCCTTCTAGCTGGGGTTGGCTGACATCTAGATCGATAGGAGAAGCACTATACACCGCATGAGTCATTACGGTGAAGTAAAAGGTAGACCCTTTGCCCACTTCACTTTCGACCCAGATTCTGCCGCCCATCATTTCGCACAACCGCTGAGAGATGACCAAACCTAGACCCGTGCCTCCATAGTGGCGACTGGTAGAGGAATCAACTTGGCTGAAGGGTTTGAACAGGCGGTCTAAGCGGTCAACAGGAATACCGATCCCCGTATCCTTTACGGCGAATTGAATTTCGTAAAAGGGGTATGGAACAGGAGGAAGGGTAAAGGGTGTTAGCGTAGCGGGACGCAGCCCAGGATGGAAGGGTTTATTAATCGGATGCTCAGAGTTTTGGGGTTGAGCGTTTGATAGTTTTTGATAGGGTTCATCCGAACCAGAACCAATTTCATCAATGCTTCTAAGTTCATCCTTGGCTTGTAAACCCTTGGCTGTCACGGCAACCGTGACTTCTCCAGTAAGAGTAAACTTAACGGCATTACTGAGCAGATTCACCAGAATCTGGCGCAGTCGAGTCACGTCTCCGGCAATGGTTGTGGGAGTTTGCGGGTCAATCAGATAGGCTAACTCCAGTCCCTTTTCGGCGGCTCTTGGTGCCAGCAGATCGAGGGATTCTTCAATGCAACTGCGTAGCTTAAAGGGTTGTTCCTCAAGTTCCAGCTTTCCTGACTCGATTTTGGAGAAGTCGAGAATGTCGTTAATAATCGTCAGGAGAGACTCGCCGCTATTGCGAATGGTTTCAACAAATTGACACTGCTGGGAATTTAGCTCTGTGTCAAGCAGTAGTCCAGTCATGCCAATCACCGCGTTCATGGGGGTGCGGATTTCGTGGCTCATGGTTGCCAGAAATTCACTTTTGGCTCGGTTGGCTCCCTCTGCGGCCTGTTTGGCCTTTTCCAAGGCCAAGTTTTGCTTTGCCAGTTGCTCCCGTTGGCGCTTTTCTTGCTCTAAGAGGCGGGCTTGGGCAAGGGCAATGCCTACCTGATCGGCGACCGCCTCTAGGAGTTCGATCTCATCTGGAGTCCAGTTGCGCCAGGTGTCACACTGATGTACACCAATGACTCCATTGGGTTCTCCCTGATACGAGGTACGAATCGCCAGCATTGATTTCACACCGATTTGCTGGGCTAGAGATCTATTTAATTGCAGCAAGGGGTCGGTGTAGACATTAGGGGAAGCGATCGCACAATCTTGGCTTAAGATGCATTCCGCATGAGGATTGCCCCTAACCGGAACCGTCAATTCCAGCATTGACGCATAGCCCGCTTCTAAATATTCAGCTACAACTGGAATTTGCGGCGTCGGTGTCGCCACGTAGCTGTGAATGATACAGCGGTTGACTCGAAAAGCTTGACCAATTTGCGTAGCTGTGGTATTGAAGATTTGATGTGTATCTAAGCTTTGACGGATTTCTTGGGTAATTTGCTTGAGCAACATGGCTCGATGAACTTGGCGTTGGAGAGCGGCTTTACTCTCGCGCAGTCCTTCTTCTACCCGCTTGCGCTCAGCCAGTTCGGCTTGCACCTGCTGATACAGTTCCGATTGCTGAACGGCGATCGCCACCTGAGTCGCCAGTTGCTGCAACAGCTCAATTTCTAGAGATTGCCACTTCCGAGTTCCATGACAGTGATGGGCAATCAAAAGCCCCCACAGCTTTTCTCCTTGGAGAATCGGCACGGTCAGCGAAGCCGTAACCTGGAGCTGAGCTAAAAATTCAGCGTAGCAGGGTGTTAAACCTGCGTTGTAAACATCCTCAACCACCCCAACACGACCTTGTTGGTAGAGAAGGGTAAACTCTTTGCTAAAGCAGGGGTCATAAATGGTGCTGCCCAAAACGGATGTCCAGCCATTACCAACAGACTCCACAGCCACAAGACCACTCCAGTCCGGATTGAAACGATAAACGATCACGCGATCCGTATGAAGGAACTGTCGCACTTGTGTAGCGGTGGTATTGAGAATCTCCTCCAGGTTGAGAGACTGACGAATCCGTAGTGCGATCGCACTCACCAACCGTTCTCGTTCCGCCTGCTGCTGGAGGGTTAATTCGGCTCGCTTGCGTTCGGTAATGTCGGTACTGGTACCAATTAGACGGTAGATGCGCGAGTGAGTATCCCTCAATGGGGTTAGGCTCGTAATCCACCACGTCTCTGAGCCGTTGAAGGGCAGGCATTCCTCGTAGGAAATAGTCACCCCAGCCTCAATACAATCTCGATAGCGATCGCACACCGATAGTGCTGCTTCTAACGGCAGTACCTGTTCAGGAGTCTTGCCGCAAAGTTCCTCTGAGGTAATGCCTGTCAAATGTTCATGAGCTGGGTTTAAGCCCACATAGCAAAATTCCCCATTCTCCAGAACATCAATTACAAAAATGGACTTCTCCACCCCATCATAGATACTGCGTAAAAACTCTTCGTTCTCTCGCAGTACCTCCTCTGTTCGCTTTCGCTCGGTGATGTCGCGCACGATACAGACGGCTTCATCAGTACCACTTTTGACAATACGTGCCTCGTAGCTTCTGACCCCGTCAGGCTTTTCTAATTCCAGCTCATAGGTTTGGAGCTCCCCTGTTTCGACAGCCATCTGGAGAAGTTCGAGATGATGCTGCTTAACTGCTTCCGGGAGCGGTATATCCTCAACGTTAGACTCGATTGGCATGTGGGACAGAACAATCAATTGCCCGTCTTTCAACTTGAAATCTAAATATGTCCCGTCTACCCGTTGACGGAACATCAGATCGGGAATTGCATTTAAAAGCGCTCGCATCCGCTCTTCACTTTGGTGCAAGGCTTTCTGAGCCGTAACCAGCTCGGTAACATCCGTATGGGTACCCACCATGCGAACAACCCGTCCCTGAGCATCTTTCAGGTGAGTCGCTCGTGAAAGGATGTAAACTGTGGAGCCGTCTTTATGACGGAAGCGTTGCGTAACCATGAAGCGAGACGCTTTGCCACCATTGAAATCCTCCATTAGTTTTATGGCGGCAACGCGGTCTTCATCAAAGATGACTTTTTCCCAGGAAATTAACTCGTTGGGCAGTTCACAGTCTAGGTATCCGAGCATCTCCTTCCAACGTGGAGAGTAGTAAATTTCTCCAGTTAGCAGATTCCAATCCCAGAAACCATCGTTGGAGGCGTAAGTGACTAATTCAAGACGTTCTTTCGCTTTTTTCAGTTCTCCCAAGGTGGCATGAAAGCGCTGTTCAGTGTCTCGCAGTGCCTCTTGAACGTCAGCCTCTGGTGTGAGGTATGAGGGATGAAGTTCGCCGTTTTTTGGGTCAGAGTTATCCTTTAATGGGTGAGGAGAAGGTTTTTCATCCTGTTCAACGGGTTGTGGCTGAAGCGTCTCGTGTTGCGATCGCACATGAGCCTGTCTGAGTTGGGCGGCTTGTTCCTCGACGGTTTGCTGTAATGCATCAATAACGCCCATCAGTTGCAGGGGATCGAGCGATCGCAACAGCTCTTGTTGAGTAAAAACGCCCAACCACTGGTCTGATTCTCCATAAACTAATCCATGTTGGAGCTGCCACTGTTGCATCTGTTGATGAGCACTCCACAAGGAATCGTCTGGACTCAAGCTCAGCAGTGGCGTCTTCATCACCATCTGCGCCTGAGTTTTGGACAAGTCCAGTCCCATTAGGGACAACTGAACCCACTGGACAAGGTCGCGTTCTGTAACAATCCCTACAGGAGTTGAAGGTTGAAGGTTTGAAGGTTGAATGTTGCCAAAATCACCTTCAACGTTCAACTTGCCAACATTCAACCCTTCTTCTGTCAGTACCACATAATTCCCGCGCTCTTGCCTCATGAGGTGTGTGAGGCTTAGGACAGAAGCATTCAAGGGAGCCTGAATGACTGAAGTGGTGAT
>NZ_DATNPA010000153.1:0-3514 GCF_036703385.1 Allocoleopsis sp.
GCCCAAGCTGATTTTGTCACGGCGTTGTATAATCCGCGATCGCGCACTCGAACCGAGCAGATTGCCACAGCCAGAGCTATCTTCTTAAAGTATCGCACGCCGATGACGCCTGTAGCCCTGGTTCGCTCCGCCTATCGACAAGATGAACAGATTACGCTCACTACTTTAGAAAAACTCCTAGAAGCGCCCATTGATATGCTCACGACAGTGCTGATTGGCAACCAAAGCACCGGAACTCATGGGGATTGGATGATTACCCCACGAGGTTATCTCGGCTTTGAGGGCGAATCAACAGGAGTGAATTCACCTACATGCGATCGCCAACCAAATGGTTAAGTACACTGCTCACTATAGTTAGGACAATTGAGCCGATCAAAGCAGGTATGAAGCCAGTGACACGAAAACCAGAGATAATAGAACCGGCTAGCCAAAGCGTGAGGGCGTTCACCACAAACAAAAACAAGCCTAGGCTCACAATTGTAATTGGCAGCGTCAGAACGACTAAAATCGGTTTTATGATCGCATTGACTAACCCCAAAATCAATGCTGCTATCAAAGCAGCAACAAAACTTTTGATCACAAAGCCTGGTACTAGATAAGCTGTAATCACCAATGACACAGCCGCAAGCAGCCAAGTCAACAAGAAGTTTGGCATGACCTTTGTTGAACAACTTCTATACAGTATCCTCATCCTACCTGGAGATTGGCCTGTTCGTCCGTGGGTGTTTGCAACACTTTAGCTCTAAGGTATAGTTGGCGGTTCAACCGTTCAATGGCACACTAGGCAAAGTAGATTTGCGCTCAAATTTAGCGATTGAGAGCGACTCACCACCCATGTGAAGTGTGAATTAACTATGATTTTTCGGCGACTCGCTACCTTCCTCTTGGCATTGATTGTTTTGTGCTGTCCCCTACCTGCATTAGCACAGGCGACTAAATATTATCCGCCTCCTTTGTCTTATAGCAATGCAGAACTAAAAGGCAAGGATTTTTCGGGTCAAACGTTACGGGCTGCTGAGTTTTCTAATGCTAATTTAGAACGGGCTAACTTTACGGGTGCTGACTTGCAGGGAACAATTTTTAGTGCCTCGGTGATGACTCAGGCCAATTTACATGGGGCGGATTTAAGTAATGCAATGATCGATCAGGTGAGCTTCACAAATGCTGATTTAAGTGATGCTGTTCTCACGGAGAGTATCATGCTGCGCTCCACCTTTGACAATGTTGATATTAGGGGTGCAGATTTCAGTGATGCAATTCTCGATGGTGCCCAAATCAAAGAACTCTGTACTAAAGCCACGGGTGTAAATTCACAAACGGGTGTCTCGACTCGCGAGTCGTTGGGTTGTCGTTGATTGTTTTGTTTAAGTCTATCTTTATAACTATGGAAATCCTAAATCATTTGTGAGATTTGCTTTTTTTAACGAACCAATCCAGGCACAGAGAGCGCAAAGAAGAGAAAGGGAGGTTCTTATAGATTATTGAGGACTGCTATATCTTTTTGAAGAACGGGGTGCGATTGATGTCAAAGAAAAGGCAGAGATGTTCAACTATCTCCTTATCGGGAGAAAAGTCAGTGAATAATGGATTAAAGTGAGAAAATATTGGTTCTAATGTAGTCGCACAGAATAAAGATTATGCGTGTTGGTGTGATTGGTGGAGGGCAACTCGCTTGGATGATGGCGGATGCGCGTCAGGCATTAGGGATTGAACTCCTTATTCAGACGCCCCATCCTACCGATCCAGCGGTTGACATCGCAACTGAAACTATTTTTGCCCCCATTGATGATGCGGCTGCTACCGCCGAACTCGCAACTCGCTGTGATGTTATCACCTTTGAAAATGAGTTTATCAACTTAAAAGCGTTGATGCCTTTGGCACAGCAGGGTATCTGCTTTCGCCCACGCTTAGAAGCGTTAGCGCCATTATTGGATAAGTATCACCAGCGCTGTTATTTGGAAGAGATTGGCATCCCTCAGCCTGGTTTTATGACGCTTGAAGGGGAAGTGGGGAATGAGGAATTCACTCATGCCGCATCCTTTGGGCAACCGATGAATTTAAATGAGTTAGATTTCCCCCTTGTCCTCAAAGCGCGACGCCACGGTTATGATGGTCAAGGCACTTTTATTATTAAAGACAGCAGTAGCTTAGAGGAAAGTTGGAAAAAGTTAGGACATACACCCGTTTTGCTAGAGGAATTTATTCCTTTTGAACGAGAGTTAGGCGTTATGGCTGCCCGTTCTATGGCTGGAGATGTTGTTGTTTATCCAGTGGTGGAAACTCAGCAAGAAGAACAAGTTTGTCGCCGTGTTATTGTACCTGCACAGGTGAGTGCAGAGGTGGTGGCAGAAGTTGAGGCGATCGCACATACTCTCTTGAATAGTTTACAAGTTGTCGGCATCTTCGGCCTTGAATTGTTTTTGACTAAGGATGGCAAAGTGTTGGTGAATGAAGTGTCGCCTCGCACCCACAATTCCGGGCATTATACCCTCGATGCTTGTGAAACGTCTCAGTTTGAACAACAACTAAGGGCGGTTACGGGTTTAGCGTTGGGAAGTCCAGCGCTTAAATGTAACAGTGCGGTGATGGTTAATCTTTTGGGTTATGAATATTCCCAGAATGACTATCTGGAAAAGCGGCAGAAGTTGGCGAGTCTGCCTGGGGCTTTCGTCCATTGGTACGGGAAAAGCGAATCTCGCCCTGGACGTAAGTTAGGTCATATTACGGTTTTACTAGATTCTCAAGAACTATCTGAGGCAGAGGCGAAGGCTAAGGAAATAGAGTCTCTTTGGTATAGCAGATAAGATTTAAGGATGGAGACATTGACAGCCTGCTAAAACTGCAATTTATGGTTAAAATTCCTGATTAATGAAAAATGTGGTGGGCAGGCAAGACTCAGCGAGGACGATTATGTTGAGGGTGCGCCGGAATTGGTGGCAGAGATTGCGGCAAGTAGTGTGGCGAGCGATTTGCATGACAAGAAACGGGCGTATCGTCGCAATGGAGTTCAAGAGTATATTGTTTGGCAAGTATTTGAGCAGAGACTCGATTGGTTTTACTTAGAGCAGGGTGAGTATGTTTCTCTGCCAGTGGATGAAGGTAATGTGATACGGAGTCGAGTGTTTCCGGGATTGTGGTTAGCAGCAGGTGATTTGTTAGCCGGAAATATGGCGAGGGTATTGTCGGTGTTGCAGGAGGGGTTGGCTTCGAGGGAACATGCGATGTTTGTGGAACAGTTGACATAGCATTGTTCTAGTGAGATTGCATAACGGTATAGCTTTAATTTAATAATTAAACTTCAAGTCAAGAGGCTTCAGAAACCCGAAGAGAGCAAGGATTAGAAGAACTTCCTCCTCGCCAGTATATTCATCTATCTGATGCCAGGTTTAGATTTGGCGACAGTGTTGTGTCTCCAGGAACAGGGGTTTATTGGAGAGGAAGATTGGACGAGAAGGAAGAATTTGAGGAGCATGTAACTCAACTTCATCAGCTAAACACGCTAGAAGGATGTCGC
>NZ_DATNPA010000154.1:0-10612 GCF_036703385.1 Allocoleopsis sp.
TCTTCAGCTAGACCCAACAGTAGCGACAGGTCGAGGGGGAGACTTGAAGATTACCACAGACCAGTTGATTGTTCGCGATCGCGCAGCCGTCACAGCAGCAACTCTCGGGCAAGGTACTGGCGGCAATATTCAAGTACAAGCTAACTCCCTCGCATTGACAAATGGTGCACAAGTCTCGGCAGCGACTTCTGGAAAAGGCCAAGCCGGTGATATTTCGGTACGCGAAGCTGACGCTGTTTCCCTTACGAATAGCGCCATTTCCACAGCGGTGAACGCTGGTGCTGAGGGTTCAGGAGGTGATATCGATATCCAAACGCGATCGCTGTCTGTACGCGACCAAGCTCGAATCAGCGCCAATACCGCTGGAGACGGGAAGGCAGGCAGTATCACAGTAAGAGGAAATACCCTTGAGGCCACCAACGGCGGACAACTGCTCACCTCTACAGCTAGCGGTCAAGATGCCGGGAATATCAACCTGACCATTAAGGATGATGTGAAGCTTACAGGAGAAAAAACGGGGATATTTGCCAACACCACTCCCGGTTCTACGGGCAACGGCGGCAGTATTTTGTTGAACGCTAGAACCCTCGACCTTCGGAATGGTGCAGGTATCGCTGTGGGTAGCCAAGGTACAGGAGAAGGCGGTGATATCACAGCTCAATCCAACTCAACTACTTTGGATAATCGAGCCTTTATCTCAGCTAAAACGGCAAGCAATACAGGGGGCAACATTACTCTAGGCGTACAGGACTTATTGATGTTGCGTCGGGGCAGTGAAATCTCCACTACAGCCGGTACGGCACAGGCAGGGGGAGATGGCGGGAATATTACGATTAACGCTGGCTTCATCCTGGGAATTCCTACAGAAGATAGCGACATTACGGCTAATGCTTTTACAGGTCGAGGTGGCAATATCAACATCACCACTCAAGGTATCTTTGGACTGCAATTTCGCCCTCACCTGACTCCGTTAAGTGATATCACCGCCAGTTCTAGGTTCGGTCTTAATGGTTCCGTGCAAATCATCACTCTAGGCGTTGACCCCAATCGAGGATTAGCAGAGTTACCTACGGATTTGGTCGATGCCACAGGACTGATTGACCGCCGTTGCGTACCGGGTGGAGGAACGGAGCAAAGCAGCAGCTTTACTATTACAGGTCGTGGCGGGTTACCCCCCAACCCCAATGAGGCACTGGGCGAAGAAGGTTTGTTAGAAGATTTAGGGACTTCAGTCGGGGTGAGTACTGGGACGCGAGGCGGACAGCAGCTTCGTGCTTCTACATCACCCAGTTCTTCACCTCAGCAACTGGTGGAAGCTCAAGGATGGGTCTTTGCTCCGGATGGGACTGTAATCCTCACCGCACAAGCGCCCACCGCCACCCCTCAACATCCTTGGCAAACTCCCGCCTCCTGCCAAACCCTCTCCCAGTCTAGTGACGCTCGTACCGTCAGCCCCCGTTAAGACTATGGCAAAAACACGGCATTTACGTTTCAGGGTTCACCAACCCCAATTCAACCCGTTCCGTTTTGGCGATGGACGATGGACACGTTCCTCTGGGTTCACCCGTCTTTTACTCGCCTGCCTGACAACACTGTTGTGCCTGATCAGCCACCCTGTTTTAGCTCATCTCGCTCATGGAACTGCATCCCCAGTGGCAATCTCATACGAAGTTGCGTTCAAAGATAGTCGTCGAGACAGTCAGGGGAACAATCCAAAATCCAAAACCCGCCCGCAGGACAAAGTCCGAGGACGGCCAAATCTAAAATCGAATGACCTGGCGGCAGCACCCCAATGGCTGCAACAGGGTCGAGACTACTATGAAGCTGGACAATATGCCGCCGCCATCAAAGTCTGGCAACAAGCCGTTCAAGCTTACCAGTCTCAGGGAGACTCCCTCAACCAAGCGATGGTCTTGAGTAATCTAGCCTTGGCCTATCAGGCTTTAGGGCAGTTACCGGAAGCGAAAAATGCGATCGCAACTTCTCTGCAACTGCTCCAGTCACAACCCGATACGCCAGAACAACGCCGCATTCTTGCCCAAGCGTTAAATACCTACGGCAGTTTGCAAATGGCACAAGGACAAGCGCAACCAGCACTCACCACCTTGCAGCAGGCAACTGATACCTATAGGAAAGTGGGTGATGAAGCAGGAGTCATCCGTAGCTTACTCAACCAAGCGCAAGTTCTTCGAGTCTTGGGGCTATATCGTCGTGAACTTTCAACCCTCACCCAAGTTAATCAAACCCTACAAACGCAACCCGACTCTCTCCTCAAAGCAGCAGGACTGCGTCACCTCGGTAACACCCTACGCTTAATTGGCGATCTGAATGAGTCTCGAAAAGTCTTACAGCAAAGCCTTGAAATTGCCGAAAAATTAGCTTCACCACCAAATAAAGCAGCCGCTCTTCTGAGTTTAGGCAATACTGCCCGGACTCAGTTGCAAGCAGAAGCCGCACTCCAGTTTTATCAACAAGCTGCCACAACCAAAGGTTATTCTTTAACACAAATTCAAGCTTTAGTCAATCAGTTAAATCTGATTGCAGAAGGTCGCCTGAAACAAGATATAGCCTCCCTCACCCAACCGCTACTGCCCCAAATCCAAGCGCAACTTACCGAGTTACCCCCCAGCCGAATCAGTGTCTATGCCCGAATTAATCTGGCTCACAGTCTGCTGAAGCTGACACAACCCAGACCGAAAAAGGACGAGAAAACTCCTCCAGATTCACCCCTTGTGCTGGACGCTTCAAAAATGCGAGAGATTGCCCAAATGTTAGCGATCGCAATTGAGCAGGCATCGACGTTAGGAGACCAACAAGCCGAAGCCTATGCCCTCGGCAGTCTCGGCGAACTCTATGAGAAGACTCAGCAGTGGTCAGAGGCACGAAATCTAACTCAAAAAGCCCTCATTCTCACTCAATCGATCAATGCACCAGATATTTCTTATCGCTGGCAGTGGCAACTCGGACGCTTGCTCAAAGTACAAGGCGATGAAGAAGGTGCGATCGCTGCTTACTCGGAAGCGATCAACACACTGCAATCGCTACGCAATGACCTGGTCGCGATTAACTCAGAAGTGCAGTTTTCCTTTCGAGAGGGAGTAGAACCCATCTATCGTGAGTTTGTCTCGTTACTGCTGCAAGGAGGCCAAAAGACCAGCCCAGAGCGTCTAGAGAAAGCTCGCAAGGTGATTGAGTCTTTACAATTAGCGGAACTGGATAACTTCTTCCGCGCTGCCTGTTTGACAGCAAAACCCGTTCAAATTGACGCCATTGACCAAAAAGCTGCCGTAATTTACCCGATTATTCTGCCAGACCGTTTAGACATCATCCTCAGCCTCCCTCAGCAGCCCTTGCGCCACTATGCGACACCTCTCCCTCAAGACCAAGTTGAACGTACCGTAAGGAAGCTACGTCAAGAGCTAACAACCGCGATCGGTCGAACCTTTTTACCCCTATCTCAGCAGGTGTATAACTGGTTAATCCGACCCCTTGAAGCTGATTTAGCGCAAAGTCAACTCAAAACGCTCGTCTTTGTTCTAGATGGCTCCCTGCGGAATATTCCGATGGCAGCTCTCCACGACGGGAAGCAGTACTTGATGGAAAAATACGCCATTGCTCTGACTCCAGGATTAGAACTGTTGCAATCCCAGCCGTTGACACGAGGTCAGCTCAAAGTTCTCACGGCTGGACTCTCGGAGGCTCGTCAGGGATTTTCTGCCCTCCCGGCGGTGGAAGTAGAACTCAATCAAATTTTGTCTGAGGTATCGGGTGAAAAACTGTTTAATCAGGAGTTCACTAAGACCAAGATTCAAAATGCGATCGAGGCAATTCCTTTCCCTGTGGTACATTTAGCCACTCATGGTCAGTTCAGTTCCAAGGCGGAGGAGACGTTTATTCTAACTTGGGACGACCGGATTAATGTCAATGAATTAAATAACTTCCTGCAAAAGACCGACCAGCACCGAGCCATTCCCATTGAATTGCTGGTTTTGAGTGCCTGCCAAACCGCCAGAGGGGACAACAGAGCCGCTCTAGGAATTGCTGGCGTCGCTGTGCGAGCGGGAGCACGTAGCACACTTGCCACCTTATGGTCGGTTAATGATGACGCGACCTCTGCACTGATGAGACAGTTCTATCAGGAGTTAGCCAAGTCCTCCGTGACCAAAGCGGAAGCCATCCGTCGTGCCCAACAATCCATCCTACAAGACCCCAACTGGCAGCACCCCTATTACTGGGCACCTTATGTATTAGTAGGAAATTGGCTTTAAGTTGAATGGCACTGGCTTAAGAAATTTCATCCAACCCGTCAATCCTTGTGCAGGGGGTCTGGGGGAGGCACTCCGTCCCCCAGTGGGGGGTTTGGGGGGAACCCCCCCAATCCGGGTTTTTCCGAAGAACGACCACTTTTGGCTTAAGTCAATGACATTCGCTTTAAGTTAGTGTGGGTGGCAGAGGGCGTCAGGACTAACGCACTAACTCTAGTGATCAGGCGTTCTGTAGAGTCGCCTACGCTATGAGCTACAGCTCCGGCAGCTGTAGCTGGGCACTTTCCATAAAAATATTAATAGGCAGTTAAGCAACATTGCTATTGCCAAATTTAAGTAATAAATTGTCAAATTTTGATAGCGACATCAAAAGTATCCTTATATCTTGGAAGGCTGACCACCACTTGCCCTAACAGGACTCACGGATGTCAGGGGAGGACTGAAGCTTTCGCGGCTTGCGCTTGTGCGGTTAGCTGTGTCAGTCCTGATTTAATAACGAAACAATTACTAAAGAAGAGGCACTTGCATGATTCAAAAAATTTTAGTTGCTGTAGCTGGTCGGGGACTCTGTGAAGAGATGCTGAACATGTTGCTGGAAATCCCCGCTATGCAACAGGTAGCCGTTACTGTTCTGCACGTTGTGCCTCCCCAAATCACCGCCGATACTATGTCCGCTAAGTTGGAAGAAGGCGGCAAAATTCTAGCTCAAGCCGTCAAATCTATCAAATTAGACGCTAGCAAAATTTCAGCCCGACTCAAGCAGGGGGAACCTAAAGATGTAGTCCTCCAAGTCGCTGAAGAAGAGGACTCTGACCTGATTATTATGGGTTCACGAGGGCTGAAGCGCTTAGAAGCAATTTTGGAAAACTCGGTCAGTCAATACGTTTTCCAATTGTCTCCCCGTCCCATGTTACTGGTCAAAGACGACGCCTACGTCAAACAAATCAGGCGTGTCATGGTGGCGATGGATAAATCTGATTCAGCACAACAAAGCTTGAATTTAGCCCTATCATTCTTACAAAATATTAAAGGCAGTGAGCTATTTTTAGTCCATATCAACCCTGACAAGGGTAAAGCCGCTGAACCCACTGTTCAAGCAGAAAACGACCCAGTTCTAGCATCGGCAGTAGCAGAGGCAAAACGGCGGGGTGTAGCTTACCGTTGTATTAACACGAGTGGTAAGGCAGGGGAAGAGATTTGCCGATTAGCCGATGAGAAGAATATTGACTTGTTAATTCTCGGTTCTCCCGATCGCCGTCCCTCTATTGCTAAGACTTTACCCGATTTGGATCGATTACTCGGGGGTTCACTATCCGACTATGTCCGAGTTTATGCCAACTGTCCCGTATTATTAGCACGCACCGTCGATTGAAGCGTAAGTTAGCATTCTTGAGAGTCAGTACTCCTTGCCTCAAAGATCGGTAACACCCAAGAGCCTTCCGTTACAGCGAAGTCGGGAATCAAAGGTAGGACTTTCTCCTTTGGCTCCTGACTGGTTGCTTCTGTGTTCTGGCTCCGGCAGCTTCAGGCCAAGACGGCGCTTTTGCCCAAACCATTACCGAATAAAGAAAACCCCCGCCTTGCTTGAAGCAGAGACAGGGGATTTTGTTGACTACAGATTCTAAGTATTTTTGTTGCCTTCGCGGCTAGCTGTTTGGATGTACAGAACCAACAGGAAAACTGTAGGAACCAGCACAAATAGAATGCTGGCAATAAACCCTAACTCATTAACTTGCATTGAACCCGTGCCTCTAAATTGTTATTGTTTTAACCCACTTTCTTTAGGATATCATCAACGCTCTTGTGCAAGTTATCCCTTCAGTTTGAGGGTTTTGTTTTTATGCTCACCGGTCCATTGACCAACACTTGACAGGCTAACCGATAAGTGTCAGGCTTTTTCTTAAGCTTACGCTTTTCTACCTCAGTTCGAGGGGAAAGATTCTCTAGACCATCGGTCACCTCAACAATACAGGTACCACATTGACCATAACCGCCACAAGTCATCATCTTCCCCATGAAAGTGTAGAGGTCAATGCCGTTCTGTAGTGCTTTCTCTCTTAAGTTGGCTCCATCAGCCGCAATCACTTCTTGTCCTTCTTTGACAAATTTGATATTACCCATCAATCCTCCTGACTCTCACCTTACCCCTATCTTATTAAGAAAGATTAATAAAATCTGAGATTTCAGAAAAGTTGTAACCTTTTCTGCGGGTGGTGGTCCTACTGACGGCTAGGGTAAGTTAGATAGATTGCTGTTTGGCAGATTACTGGTTGCGCGTTGCAGAGCGGCTAACGCTCGATTGTACTCCAGAACGGCACTGAGCTGATTAAATCGAGCACGAGTTAGGGCGGTTTGCTGATTGAGTACATCTGTTTGGGTTCCGACCCCTGCTTGAAATCGCAACCGTGCCAACCGCAAGCTTTCTTCTGCCCGTTGCAGGGCAATAGTAGCTGTGTCAATATTTCGGGCGTTGGCATTCAAGTTGAAAAAGGCTTGTTCTACCTCAAGGCGTACCTGGTTCCGTTGGTCAGCAAAACGAGTTTCAGCGATCGCAATACTCTTCCTAGCCTGCTCCGCTCTGGATCGAGCCGCCCCACCATCGAAAAAATTCCACCGTAACGTTGCCCCCAGAGACAGACCGCCAGCAGGCCCCAGTCCATCGTTTAAGATGCCAAGGACATTGTAGCTTGCCGACAGCCCTGCTTGAGGTCTTACGGAAGCCAGAGCAATGCGCTGCTCTTGCTCTCCAATATCGCGTTGCACCAGCTGCTGCTCCAACTCGGCTCGGTTTTTATAAGCCAAAATAATACTCTGCTCTAGAGATAAAGGCCATTGTCCAGCCACAGCGATCGGGTCGGCTGCTGCCAGATCAGCCGTCTGTGGCACACTTAATAATCGTGCAATCTCGCGTCGGCTGACTCGTTGCTGACTCTGTGCTCGAGTCAAGTCTTGTTGGGAACTTGCCAAATCCACCTCGGCCTGCAAGACATCAAATCGAGTTCCTAACCCAGCTTGTTCCAACAACTGAGCATCTCGTAGACTCTGAGACGCTGCAACCACGGCAGCTTGGAAAATGTCTACTTGAGCATCAGCCTCTTGCACAGCGTAGTAAGCATTAGTGACATCGAGTCGCAATTGCTCAGAAATGCGCTCTACCTCTAGCTGTTGGAAACGTACTTGTTGCTCAGCTTGCCGAATTTGTGCAGGACGACGCCCAGCGGTGAACAGGTCATAATTGGCTTGCAGCGCCCCATTGAAAGTTGAGCTGGTTACACTGGTATTACTGAGCAAGGGATTGTTTGCCAAAGTATCATTCCGCAATCTCTGCGATACAGACTCATCACGAGAGAACGTTGTCGTGACGCCCACCGTCGGGAATTCAGCCGCGAGAGCTTCTTGTACAGCGGCCTGATCGCGCTCTAAGGTTTGCTGGGCGGCCTCAAGAGTCCGATTGTTACGCCGCCCCAGTTCTAGTGCTTGTTGCAGAGTAATGGCTTGGGTGTTTCTAATTTGAACTTCCTCACTTTGGGTCGGAAACAGTAACGGATCTGGGCTGGGATTGAGAGATTCTGGGGCTGACGTGTCCCGATTAGGGCGAGGTAACTGGGCAACACTGGCTCCGCTAACAGAAGAAAGGGCTGGTTCCGAGCGTTTATTTGAGTCAGTTTGCAAAGCCAAGGTGATAGGGATAGTAGAAAAGGGATTGAAAAGAGAACGTTCCGCATCTGAGCCTCTCCTCAAAAAAACTCCGGGCGTCTTTGCATCCTCTACCTTCTGCGCCTCTTCCTTTCCGACTCTAACAGAGGCTATGAGCTGTTCTGGAGTCAATGCCACTAGCGGCTCTTGGTCTGGAATCTCAGCCAGGTTACGGCGCATCTGATGGAATGAGGGTAACTCGTTGGAAGCACCGGGCTCCACTAGGCTTAGGGCGATCGCGGCTCCCACACCTACAGCCATGACATGATGAAAAGTTGGCATAAGTTTTAAATTTGACTTAAGTCTTCAAAAAACTGCTTTTCTTGAGGAATTTACCAGTCTTTTGCACATAATCGCTTGCGACAAGGCTAGGCAAACGAAGAGATGGGCTGACTTTGATTAAAGGAATTCCGAGATTGTCTCACAATCGGTAGATACGCCAAGATACTGCTCAATTATTTAATTTTTTGGCTTCCTATTGATGGAATTTAATCAGAAATTGTCTAAATTTTCATCCGCTGCTCGCTGCTCCGTCGTTGTTCTTGTTCTTTGGCGAGTTGTTCCTCTAGCCATTGAATCTCCTTGGTGAGGACGCCGAGGCAATGCTGCCAGACTTCTATTTGGTAAGGGTCAGTTAGTTTTAGTTGTTCAAGTTCAACACTGGTGAGGCGTAGCTGACAGAAGCTCAATCGATTCTCCAGTAACTTAATCCGTTCTGGCTCCTCCAGGTTGCCGAAGAAGAAATACTTGATGAAAAAGCGCGATCGACTATTGACCCAGCTTTCCTGGGGATGTTCCATCATCTTTTGATGCCATCGCTGACGACCCTTGGCAGTAATACAGTAGGTTTTGCGATTAGGGCCTGCTTCTGTTTGGTCAGTCGATAGAGTGGCAATTTCCCCTCGCTCCTCCAGACGCTTGAGTAAGGGATAAATCGCTCCATAGTTAACGCTAATACTGCTGCTCATAAATAACTCTAGCTGCTGCTTTAAGCGGTAGCCATGCAGCGGTTCGCACTGGAGAAGACCTAAAGTGGCGAGTTCAAGCATTGGCTCAATATATTTTTTTCTTTATCTATATCTATACCAGACTGATATACTAGACTGAAATATGCAAGAGGCGCGTCTAGTTTACCGCGCTCTACTGACAATCCCTAAAATTTAGTTCCTTATCACACAAGCCACGATTAAGTCAATGGCTAAAGTCGGCTTTTAAATTTCTGGCAAGTCGCCCACTACAGTGCTTCTACTCTCATTGATGACAAGTGCTTGTAATCGCGGCGGGCAACCCTCGACGGTAGGGAAACCTCAAAACGAGTCAAAAGGATAAGAAACGAAGATGAGCGAACCTGAGTCCCCTAAGTACCCAGTTCCATCAAAGGCAGAACCGACTTTAATGGCTGACGGTGATGGAGCTAATGCAAACGAGTCTTTTCGTGATGAGCGGTTTGATCCACGCCCACGAAATCGTTGGCCTATCGCATTGGGAGTGATCATCCTAATTTTGGCAGGGGGTTTGGGTTGGTACTGGTGGCAAACAAGCCATGCCAAGACTGCACCGAAAGCTCCCGCCGCAGGCGCACCTCAATCGAAAGCAGTTCCCGTCAAGCTAGCAACGGTAGAGTCACAAACTGTTCCGGAATCTTCAGAATTTGTCGGTTCCCTCCAAGCACCGAGAGGCGTGGTCATAAAGCCTGAGATAGAGGGGCGCATCTCTCAGATTTTGGTTCAAGATGGCGCTCGTGTCCAGCAAGGGCAAGTGATCATTCGCTTAGACAGTGAGGACTTGCAAGCTCAGAGGATGCAAGCCAAAGCGAATCTTGACCGCGCTCAAGCCGCTCTTGCCGAACTAGAGGCGGGGACGCGTCCCGAGGAAATTGCTCAAGCCCAAGCCCGTGTAAATCAAGCCGAATCCCGCCTCGCCAACGCCAAAGCCGGGGCAAGTCCAGAAGAAGTTGCTCAGGCTCAAGCGCAACTGGACGCTGCTAAAGCAACAGCAGATCTAGCGAAATCACGGGTGAGTCGATATCAAACCTTAAGACAACAGGGCGCTGTTTCTCAAGATGTGTTAGAAGGATACGTCAAAGAAGAGCGCAGTGCCGCAGCCCAGGTGCAAGAAGCCGAACGACGCCTAGAGGGACTGCGAAAGGGTAGAACTTCTGATATCGATCAGCTCACAGCCGCCCTGGAACAAGAGCGGCAATCCTTAACGCAATTGAAGAATGGCGCACGAAAAGAAGACATTGCCCAGGCGCGATCGCAAGTTTCTCAGGCAGCAGCCCAAGTCCGATCAGCGGAAGTCAAGCTGCAATACACCAAGATTGTTGCCCCAATCCCTGGCCTTGTTGCGGATATCCCAGCCAAAGTAGGAGACTTCGTTAGTAAGGGGGATACGCTCACCACTATCACGCAAAACCAAACGTTAGAAGTAAACTTACGTATCCCTATAGTGCGGGAACCACAATTGCGCTTGGGGCAGAGAGTAGAGGGACTTGACAACCAAGGGAATTTACTAGGTACGGGCAGAATCAGTTTCATTTCTCCTCAAGTCAGTACAACATCTCAAAGCATCCTGGCAAAGGCAAGCTTTGACAATTCAGAAGGACAACTGCGCGATGGACAATTTGTCCGAGCCAAAGTGATCTGGAATAG
>NZ_DATNPA010000155.1:0-5327 GCF_036703385.1 Allocoleopsis sp.
CTACTTTGAATGGAAGTGTATTGACGACGAGACGAATGAAACGATCGCCAAGGGAAATGTGACTTGGCTTCGACGCGGACATAGAGGAGCCTGCTACCTCAAGACCGAGCAGCTGACCTTTTATCGCGATGTTTATGCACCAAATGAATTGCTGCAATGGATCAAGCATTAACACTTGTGCATCCGAAGCCGCATACATGGCGAAAGGTGGTATGTCGCCAATTGCCGACCTGCTCTAGATTCCCAAATTTACACACTCCGCCCTGGAAAGCTTTGACAGGGAATGGATAGCTCAGGAACTTCTTGATGCAAGGGAATAGCGCGTAGTTCTTTATATGATGGAAAAATTTATAAAACTAGAGCGATCGCCACAGCGCTATTAAACGCACCTGTGGTAATTCGTTTAGGCTTGCATTAACTCATTTCTGGTATCCTCAGCAGAGCTGTCAATAGGAGGAAGTCTACGAATAAAAGAGCGCATAAGTTGTGCCATAGGAACACCTTGGCGGGTAGACTCAGCATCTAGACGAGCGTATTCTTCGTCGCTCAACCAAATTTGTAATTTTTTCTTCCGATCTATTTTCATAATTTTCCTCAGGCTCACCGCTTTTTAGGAGTATTTTAGGAGTAATCTAGGAGTAAGCTTAAAAAGCTAGCAGCTCACCGTGTAGCTAGACGACTGACATCTTGTAGGTCTGGCTAATTATAGGTAGCTGCTCACCGTAGTCAAAATGCCGTGGATGCAGATTGTTCCAAGGATTGGACTTCCTCCTGACTCATCAACATCTAGTTTAACCCCGACTAACATTATCTAATTTTGGAAAAGTGTTTGTCATAGGGCGAACTAGAAATCGTTCCCAAGTGGTAGACGATTTTATAGCTGATGTAGAGGGTTTGTAGGCAAGGATTCTCGTTTCCACACCCGTTCGGGTGCGGCAAGGCAAGGCTTCTCCGAACACGGGCATTTTGTGCAACCTATAAGGGCTGAGGCTTATGGAAAACTCTGACGGTAATGTCACTGGGTCTGATGCTCAAAATTTGTCTAAGATAGAAAATTTCCTAACCGAGGCTGAACTATTAGAACTAGGTAGTCTGGAAGCTACAGTAGAACGGGGTTTAAGAGCTTTTTGGGAGATAGGACAAGCTTTAAGGCAGATTCGGGATAAGCGTCTCTATCGCCAAGACCACCCAACTTTTGAGGAATATTGTATCACTCGCTGGGAGATGTCCCGTCGCTCGGCTTATCAGCTAATTAACGCCGCCATCGTGGTTGAGAATGTGCGCAATTGCGCACAAATTCTTCCTCTCAACGAAGCCCAAGCTCGACCTCTCACTACGCTTGAACCCCCGCAGCAACAGGAAGCTTGGACTAAGGCTGTGTCTACAGCTCCCAGTGGGAAAGTTACAGCGTCTCACGTTGCCCAAGTTGCCAGAGAATACCAGCATCGGCGTGCGCGTTCGAGCGCCAAGAGTAAGGACAGTCCCCCACGCCAACTTCATCAGTCAACTAACAACCCTACACAGCCAGCGCTTCCAACAGAGCAACTTGGTGACGGCGAACAAGCCCCTGGAACTTCCACACCAAGGGCGACTGTTGAAGGCACTGTTGCGACGGGAGTTGAGCCAAATCAAGCCGTAACTAATTGCCGAAGCTGCTGGAATTGCTGTCATTGCAGCCTTGAGTTACTAGATGACCCCCAAAGTTTTTATTGCTATGAGTTCGGAAAATTAAGCTTCATAGAGAAGGATGGCAATGCACGGGGAGCTGAATGTGAATTGTGGGCTTATCGGGGGGAAGAGTCGGATCGGGTCGAAAAGACGAGGCTACCTAACGAAGAGACTTTTACCCTAACTCTACAGCTTCCAGCCTACTTGCAACCGCTGATAAAAGATGCCGCTAAAGCTTCGGGGCTGGTTGTGGTGGACTGGGCAGCCAAAGTCATTGAGTCGGCAGTTTCCAGAAGTATTTATGCCCAGAGTGAAGCCAAGGTTGAAGATTTTATTGAAGTTTCGGTCTCCGATGCTGCCCAGTACGAGGTGAGTGCTTATTCTGGGGTAGCCGATAGGCTTTCTGAACAAATAGCAACTCTTTGAGGAAGCTGCGAGCGCGTTGAACAGAGCAACGTATCGCTCCCGGCTTCCATCGGTCAAACGCGATCGCTGGCACCTCACAAAAGCTATGCGCTTATCGCCATGCATCCGCATCAATCTTGCCATCTTCTCTCGATATGACAAAGTGCATCGCTTATCAAACTATGAACGCCAAACAACCGAGAATTTCGGGATTCAACCCAAACAAATTACGACTACTGGAAGAGACAGCCGTCTGGCTTGATGCCGCTGATGGTGTTACTGCTGTTCTCCAACCATTCTCGCCCCGCCGTAGCGATCTGCGGTTTGCAGCAGCGCAACGCGATCGCTTTACTGTTTGGCATTTCGGGGGAGGACAAAACTGATGCCAGGAGCAGACAATGATAAAAGGGATAGCAATCCTCCACCAGGGGTCTCACAGCAACTAGAAATCGCGCTTGTAGAGGTTCCTCAAACCAACGGCACTAGCCAACAGACCCGCAGGGGGCGCTACCGCTCCTTCTCTCGACCACCAACAAATCGTGATTTATTCCCCAACGGTAGAACTGAGCGCATGGCATCGAACAGATTAGTCTGGGAGGGATGTAACATCCTGACGCAAGGTCGGGATTTAGGTTGGGTTGACTCTGGTCTTGGGTCGCCTTATTACGAAAGTCTTGTCGCAAAAGGACAGGGTTATGTGTCCTTCTGGATTACCAATGATTTGCATACCAAGCCTCCTGCCGTACTGGAGGGGGAAGCAGCTCTAGCCTTGATCGATCAATTTGATATTCGAGCTGCCTGTATTCACCTAATCTACGCTTCTTACGCAACACAGTTAGACCGTCCTTGGGAACAGCAGTTCGTTGTGAGCGATACGCAGCTAGAACGATATCTGGGTCTAGGCCAAAACAGGAATCTGAAAAACAAACAGCAGAAGTTAGAGCTATTGTTGGATTTGGCAAAACAACCCTGTCACCTCCTGGTGTATGTATCTTGGCCGGAGAAGGGAGCTGTCGGAGCGTTCAGCGTCAGCCGCACTTGGCTTTGGGAGATCGCAGAGCCAATTTTGCACTACCAAGATTGTTTTCACGATGAGCAGGGAAATCCCATCGGTGAGAAGACACTCGTGGGATTTACGCTTAAAATCCGATGTGGGAACTGGGCACAATACTTCCTCAATGAGGAAAAACGCCAGAAAAAAGTAGGTTACTACGAATACGGTATCCTATCTTCGGGACTGCTACATGAGTTGATGAGTATGTGGTACCACCATGAAGGTGCTGCACGGTTGATGACATGGCTGCTGTTCAAAACTAAGGTTAACCGCAACGGCCCACTGACGGTTGAAATGCTAATGAAAGTTGCCTTCGGTGAGAAAATGGTTGAAGCGGCCGTTGCGTCCTCAAAAGAGCGGAAGAAGCTGGTCAGACGCTGGGAAACTGCACTTTTGATGCTAATAAAGAGAGGGTGGGGTCTCCAACCAGACCCTATTACTTACCCGCCACAGTATTGGCCGGAGTTGCTTAACGCTAGTCCGCTCACAGGCATCCCTAATGACCCTGAAGAAGCAGCTTCCTTCTGGGCTGAGGATGCTTCTTCAGGTGAGGGGAAGCGCTTGACTGATATCACGAAGCGCACACGCGGCAGTTTTGAGCGGCTGCTGAGTGGCAGACTCTGGGTAGAGCCGCCAGCAGAGATTGCTGAGAAACTAGATGAGATTGATGAACAAAGAAAACCAAATTTGACTCGAAAGCGTCGGCAAAAAACGTCTTCAAAATCTGTTGCTTGCAACACCACGCCCCCATCTAATCAGCCGCAAGACTGCATCGAGCTTACAGGTAAACGAGTTAAAGAGCTGAGGACAGCACAGGGGTTGAGCGTCACTAAACTAGCTGAACTTGCAGGGATGGGGAAATCTACGGTTTCAATGATTGAAACTGGCAAAAGACCTATAACTCCTCAAACTCAGAACCGTCTCAAGCAAGCATTAGGAATGACTTAAAAGCTATCTCAAAACTCTAGATGCAACCCCACCAGTATCCCTCAATCGTTCGCCTCATCGACTTGTTAGGCTACAATAGCGTTAGCTATCGCGGTAGCGACGTTCAAGAGCGTCAGCGCAGATCGCCATTTCTAGGTCGTCTGAGTTTCTAAATCTTTACCTTCTTTAAGTTTATTGCACAGCAGTTGCATACTCACCAAAGCGATCTGTACCGTAAGTAAATTGAGAGCGATCGCCCAGCGATTGACCATGTTTCATTAACTCTAATCCATATGCAAGCTGCTCAGGTTCCCACGCATCCAAGGCTTGAGGGACGTTGTGGTGGTGTGCAACTAAGGCATCTGCAAGGGCGATCGCATTTGCCGCTGCTTTAGAGGTACTGGCTGCTGTATGAGGACGGGGAATAAAGGCAGCATCGCCCACTAACGCCACTCGCCCAAACATCATTTGAGGAACTGCCAGATCCAAAATTGCCTGGACAAATGGCTCAATCGTTGCTGCAACTAACTTTTGAAATGGTGGAGTTAGCACAGTGTCAGCATATGTCCGCATCTCCTGCTCGATCGCAGGTGCTAAGAGTCCCGGTGGAATGGAATAATCCCGCTGTCTATCGTTCTTATCGGTCAGAACGCGGGGAAGTTCCGTTACTTCATCATAGTTGACATACCAGACCCAGTTAAAGCGGCGTTCTCCGGGCAATAACGACTCATTCTCACCCGGAATCACGTATTGTAAAATGTGAGAATTGGGAAATTGAAAAAATACAAATCGTTCAGTCAACAAAGCGGCTGTTTCTGGGTCAAGATCGGGTTCATTCACCAGTCCCCGATAGCCAACATATCCAGCGTAATGATAGCGATAGTTGGGTAGGAAAAGTTGACGTACCGTTGAGTTAGGCCCATCTGCACCAATTAATAAATCTCCAGTAGCCGAAGTTCCGTCAGCAAACATTGCGGTAACCTGTTTATCGGTTTGCTGAATGTCGGTTAAGAGTTTTCCTGTATGGTAATGTTCTGCTGGAAAATGTCGCCTCATAGAACCATAAAGCAGATTCCAGGAGGTCAACGTTTGACGCATGGGCATCCGTTGGGCAATCTTGCCATCCCGGTTTAAGTAATAGCGTTCATGTGCCACTACGCCCAGAGAATCATCAGGAATCCCTGCCCGTTGGAAGGCTTCAATCACATCCGGTTGCAGCACAATGCCACCACCGCGACTGTCGAGCGAGTGAGACGAACGTTCATAAATGTCC
>NZ_DATNPA010000156.1:0-33376 GCF_036703385.1 Allocoleopsis sp.
ACGATGACTCGGGTCTGTTTCCCACACTGACGAATCTGACGCACGGTAACCGATTCACCGTGCAAGGGATGAATCGGGTTAGTAATCTTTATACTTCCCGAAGGTCGGTTGAAGCTGTGTGTAGTCTGAGCGTAGCGTTCCGACAATGAATGACCGAGCCTTGCAAGCGCTTGTCAAACTGGCACTAGAACCAGAATGGGAAGCGCGATTTGAACCCAACAGTTATGGGTTCAGACCTGGTCGCTCATGCCATGACGCAATCGAAGCAATCTTTACAGTAACCGCGCAAAAAGCCAAATACGTGCTTGATGCCGACATTGCCAAGTGCTTTGATCGCATTAACCACAAAGCGCTGCTGGAAAAACTAAATACATTCCCCACCATTCGCCGACAAGTTCGAGCTTGGTTACAAGCGGGAGTGATGGACGGGAAAGAACTATTCCCGACCAAAGAGGGAACACCACAGGGTGGGGTCATTTCTCCGCTACTGTCAAACATAGCCCTCCACGGCATGGAGAACCGGATAAGACAAGTTAATAAAACAGCTAACCTTATCCGGTACGCAGATGATTTTGTCATCCTGCATCCTGATATTACCGTAATACATAAATGCCAGCAGGTAGTAGCCGAGTGGCTCTCATGCATGGGATTGGAATTGAAACCTAGCAAAACTCGAATAACCCATACTCTAAACCAGTGTGGAGATGAAAAACCTGGGTTCGATTTTCTCGGATTCACGGTCTGGCAGTTTCCGGTAGGAAAATATCATTCCGGACACTGTAATGGAAAATTGCTAGGATTCAAAACCATCATCAAACCAAGCAAACAGACGCTGAAAAAACACACCGAATCATTGCATAAAGTAATTAAATCTCATCAGGCAGCGCCCCAAGAGGCGCTTATTGGGAAGCTTAACCCGATAATCAGAGGATGGGCTAATTATAATCGCACGGTATGCAGCAAAGAAATCTTTGCAGAAATGAACACTCGGATGTATCAGCAACTTAGAGCTTGGACAGTTCGCCGTCATCCGAACAAAAACCGAAGGTGGGTTGCTAACAAATACTGGCACACAGTAGGAGGAGACAACTGGGTTTTTGCAACTAGGAAAGAGGGTCAAATCATTCGCCTGATAAAGCACTCCGAAACATCAATTGTTAGACACATAAAAGTGCAAGGGGAACGCAGCCCTTACGACGGAGATTGGGTCTACTGGAGTACAAGAATGGGTAAACATCCCGCTGTTGGCAAGAGGAAGGCAACTCTCCTCAAGCAGCAGCAGGGGAAATGTGCCCATTGTGGACGTACCTTTAAAGATGAAGATGTGTTGGAAATCGACCACAAAATCCCCAAGTCACAAGGCGGAAAGGATAGTTACATCAACCTCCAACTGCTTCATCGGCACTGCCACGATAAGAAAACGGCATATGACGCCGTAGGCTCCAAAGAGTTAGAGATGGAATGGCTTGACGCTAACCCTTTCTAACCGCCTAAAAGAGGTTCTCATGACAAGAGCCGAGTCATTGAGGAGCCGTGTGAGGGGAAACTCTCAAGCACGGTTTTGTAGGCGAGGCAGGGTAGCGATACCCTGTCCTTAGCCAGCGATTGCATTTCGTGCCGCAACTTACGCCAAGATGCAGCCACTGCGAGGGGGAAGATTCAGTGATAACTGAGGCGATTCGCCTTCATTAATCCATGATGCCTCAGCATTACCGTAGAGCATCTGACTTGGTTGGGACTTTAAATCATCGGCTTGAATACTGGCACTGGTAGGTTCAGTTCCGATATTAACAGCGACGATAACTTCTTCTCCTCCCAAAATCCGAGCAAAGACATAAACAGTTCCCTCAGCATAGAGAACTTGATAGCCACCTGTACGAAGAGCCGGGTGAGCGTGACGTAGAGCAATCAGTTTCCGGTGGTACTCTATAACATCACCCTCCCAGTGAGCTTCCAGCGGAAAGCCACGACGAGAATCTGGGTCTAAACGACCCGGTAAGCCGACCTCATCGCCATAGTAGATACTGGGAGCACCAGGAAACGTCAACAGCAATAGCGTTGCTAACTCCACACTGGGTTTATCGCCTCCAGCAATTGAAATCAGCCTTGCTGTATCATGGCTGGCAAGCAAATTCAGTTGGGTTAGCTGAATCTCCCAGGGGTAAAGTTGCAGCAATTCTTGGATTTTATCGCCATACTCCTTGGCAAATAGAGGAGGGTAGGGATGGTAAGATCGGTCTTGCACTTGCTCAATGTCCACGCGATCGCCTGCGGTAAAAGCAATGGTGGGTGCGGCAAACAGGTAGTTCATCACTCCGTCAAACTGGGTACCATCCAGCCATTCCCGCGAATCTCCCCAGACTTCCCCAACAATATAGGCTTCAGGATTGGCAGCTTTGACGCGATCGCGAAATTCTTGCCAAAACCCTGGTGTTTTAATCTCAAATGGCACGTCCAAACGCCATCCATCAATGCCGAACTTAATCCAATATTCGGCAATTTCCATAATGTATTCCCGTACTTCGGGATTCTCATGGTTAAACACGGGCAAGGCTCGATTTTCAGCCCAACCTTCATAGTTAGCCGGAAATTCACCGTTATAGGGAGATACCGGCCACTCGTGAATTTTGAACCAATTCACCCAAGGTGAATGAGGGCCATTTTCCAGAACATCGTGGAAAAAGAAAAAGCCACGACTGGAATGATTAAATACCCCATCCAAAACCACCTTAATATCACGTTGGTGGCAGGCATCTAGCAGTTCCTTAAACGCTGGATTTCCCCCCAACATGGGATCGACCTGGTAATAATCATGGGTGTGATAGCGGTGATTACTAGCAGATTGAAAGATGGGAGTGAAGTAAATCGCGTTAATGCCTAAATCCTGCAAGTAGTCCAGTTGCTCAATGACGCCCCATAAATCTCCCCCCTTGTAACCTTGGAGCGTCGGCATCGCATTCCAGTCTTCCCAACGAGCATTCTTCAACAGCCGCTTGCGAGGTTGCTGGCTTCTGGCAAAGCGATCTGGAAAAATTTGGTAGAAAATTGCGTGTTTAACCCAATCCGGCGTTTGAATCTGCATAGATGATTCACTAGTATTCCACCACCAGATTAAAGATAGTCGCCATTTTCTGTGTCGAACTTCTGGTAGAAAATCATTGAGCGTTTTGTCAAAGAGTACCCTCAAGGGTACCTGCAATAGCTCAAAAGATTGTCCAGAATACAGAGTAGTCACTAAAACAGCTTTTGAATACCTAGAGTGATTCGCAAACCCTGTCGTTGGCAAAAATATTGTGGAGCTGCTTTCAATACAACCTTTCCAGGAAAGCTATCAGCTATAGGGGGGTTGTCCACCATCAGTACGAGAAACTCATGTCGTGTTAAGACTGAATGGGTCTATATAACCTGTTATCTACTTCAGCGATCGCCTACGGCACCCGCAAAGCGGATCGCCTTCATCACTGGGTGAAAAGGCTCTGGACTCCTGACAGAGACTTGCTGTCTTGGCAAATTCCCACCCCTTAAATGTTTCGTGTTTTGAATTGCACACTGAATTACGCAAGAGGTCAGATATGCAACCTGAAAAAATTTCTGCTGGATTACTAGTTGCCCTAGAAGACTACCAAGCAGAAGGTGCAGAAGCTTTAACCCCACTCAAGCGATCGCTGGGTATCATCTCCTCCCAAGAGAATCTTAAGCCAACCCGTACCGTTGTTTTTATTTACTGTGACGAGGATGCTAATCTTGAACACTTAGCAGAATATGACATTTATGTCAATCAATCAACAGGCCGTGTGCGGACGGCAATCTTACCAATCGACAGTTTAGACCCCTTATCAGAGGAGCCTGCCGTTCATCGCATCAAGCCATCACGTTACTTGCGACCGCTGATGGACGTTGCCCCTGCTAAAGTCAATCTACCGCAGTTTAAAAGCCAAACGGGGCTAACGGGCAAGGGTGTAATTATTGGCATTGTAGATACGGGTATTGACCCCAATCACCCTGCCTTCCAAGGACGGATTTTACGCATCTGGGACCAAGAACTACCAGGTTCGGGCGTGGCAGAGGGCGGCTATGGAATTGAATTGACCGAAGGACAACTGACCACATCCCGTGACACCGAAGGTCATGGAACCCACGTTGCAGGAATTGCCGGTGGTGTTGATAGCACTTATGCAGGTGTAGCGCCTGGGGCAGACTATGTGATCGTTAAAAGCGACCTTCAGGATGCCCACATTGCCGATGGCATTCGCTACATTTTCCGGGTAGCCAAGGAATTGGGACGCCCTGCTGTAGTGAATCTGAGCCTGGGCGGACATGCCGATGCCCACGACGGTAGCGACTCGCTTTCCCAAATCATTGATGCTGAATCGGGGCCAGGACGAATTGTTTGCTGTGCGGCGGGCAATGAGGGCAATGACAACATTCATGGTCAAGCCGTGGCACTGCAAGGAAATACGCGCACGATGCGTTTTAATGTCCCTAACCGGGGTGTCGGAGTCGCCTGGTTAAATGCTTGGTATCCTGGTAACTGCACCTTTGAAGTATCAGTGCGGACTCCCGGCGGATACGTAACGCCTTTCCAACCGATACTCACGGGTGACAATCCAGCGCAAAACTACACGCTAACTGATGCGCGGATTGTGATTGCCACACCTGGCCCTGACCCAGTCAACGGCGATCATAATTTCTTCGTTCAACTTCGTGGTGTCGGAAGTCTTCCGGTTAAAGGAGGAATTTGGCAACTGCGGATACGCAACACTTCAACGACTGATGGGCGGATTGATGTGTGGACACTCGACGGTCAGCCGAGTCCTCAAGTGATTTTTACGGGTACCAGTGCCAAGGATTCGATGAAGATTGGTTCCCCCGGAGCCTCGCAGCGTGCCATCACTGTTGCCTCCTACACGACGAAAGTGGAATACACTGATATTGATAATAAGCCGCGCGAAGTTGGACTGGATTTGGACGACATTTCTGACTTTAGCAGCGAAGGCCCTCTGCGTAATGGCGAGCAGAAGCCGGATTTAGCCGCACCTGGAGCGATGATTGTTTCTGCACTCTCGGCTGATTCCAGACCTTCGCGAGGGGAAATGGTTAATGCCAAGTATGTGGTGAAAGCTGGCACGAGTATGGCGTGCCCATTCCTCGTTGGCCTTGTTGCCCTACTGCTAGAGCGCGATCCGAGCCTTGAACCAGAGGTTGTGAAGGAACTACTGCGAGAAAATAGTCAGATTCCAGGGCAGCCGGCAGGGACTTTTGACATTAAATGGGGCTTTGGACTGATTAATGCTCTAAATCTATAGTTTTCCGATAGGTCTGTGATGCTGTAGGGGTAAAAAACTTAGTACCCCTACTTTTTCCTAACTAATGCGCTAGAAGGGTGAAAGATATTTAATTCATAAAATTGGCAATGAACTATAAGAAACTCGACACAGCGTTGGCTATGGCGCTCAATGAGGTTCAGGACTCAGAAGAACAGAGTTTAGTAGTCTTTATTCACACTGAGCCAGTCCCCGATGCTAAGGCTACTGCTTTTTTAGAAAGCTTGGGCGTTAACGTTACGAAAGGACGGGATGTGTTTACGGCAACTCTGTCTGCCAATGCTGTGTCGCAGTTATCCGAACAGCCTTGGGTGCAATATATTAGGCTATCTCAGAAGTTGCGATCGCTCGATAAGGAGTGAGGAAGATGCTTGCTTTGATTGTCTTATGAATTTGTCTCTACAAGCAGTAGGTGCAACACGGATGTATCCCAATTTTGTAAAGTCAATCTTCTCCTTTCCCATTCCTATTAAACCGCAGGTTGGTAGGAGTTGTAGATTCCTGAAGACAAGCTATGCTTTACTAACCATTGCTCCTTTTCCGGCGAAGTATCTAACCAGCAACCAATCATATCCGCCCATTTCACTGGCATTTGCATCTGTTTCCAGGTTTTGTAAGAGGCCTCAGAAAGCCTTAGATACAACTCTGGATCTGAAAGGAGTTGTTCAATACAAGCTGATAGCGCAGTAGAGTCACCCGCCGGGAAAATCATCGCATTAACACCCGACTTTAAATGATTGATAAACATGGGGTGATCTGAAGCAATGACTGGCGTTCTAGCGCACAAAGCATGAGTAATGGCGAGAGGAAACCCTTCAGGATACTCATGTCGGCTAGGAACTAAGACGATGTCAGCTTCTCGCATCAATGGGACTACAGTTTTATTGGGAATTAATCCTAAAAATTCCACGCACTCTTCAATTTTAAGTTCTTTCGCTTGCTGATGGAAAACTCCCGTTTTGTCTGGCCCTGCTAGCTTTAATCTCACAGAGACGTTCTTTGCTCTCAATTGAGCCATAGCGTTTAAAATATCGCCGACTCCCTTCCCTTCTATCATCGAACCAACGTAAAACAACTGCCACGTTTTTCCATCGTTTTGAAGGTTTTTTGCCTCGAAAGAAGCAGGGGACTCAGTTCCTATAAAATTCCAGGGAATTATTTTTCCGGGTTTAACTCCTATCTTTTGCAGAGCTTTTGAGGCATCAAGTCCATAATTTCCCACCCACTTAACTTGTTTGTGATTCAAATATCGAGCTAGGCAATAACTTCTCCATTTGTTTAACAAACCTCCTCCCGTACCTACCGATTCTGCAAACATGGCTAGGGTGGGAATTTGGTTGTCAATCGCCCACCGAAATATTTGTCTAAACGCTGTCCGAACGATTAAATGAGTGGGTTTGTAGTCTTCGATGAGCTGGAGCAACCGCTTGATATCGACATTGTCTTGAAATCCAGCTCCGATGGCACAAACTCCATTGGATAAAATTTCATGGTACGGCTCTGTGGTTAAACAACAAAGCACCGCCGCCTCCTCAATTCTTTTGCCTATTTCAGCGACGGCATCAACAGAATATTTCTGAGCGTAATAGGTTTCTTCTTTCCCTGCATCAAAACGCTGAACAGTCTCGCGATAATCTCCCGCAAACTGTACGATTAATAAACGCATCTTTCTCTCCTGGTTCATGTTGAATTATTCTCAAGAGCGCGGCAATAGAAAAGATTTAGTAAACGTTTAGATGCAATACTATCGAGGCGCTTGGATCATCATGTTCAAACCAGATACCCCCTGTGTAACAAAATGTAGAAATATCTTTTAAACACACTCAATCTTTGCATAACCGAGATTAGACTTGCTATTTGAAAAATTCGGAGAGTTGTGTTTACTTTTTCTCTGCGCAAGATAGCAGGTGGAAACACCAACTATCGTCATCACTGAGCAGGAAATCACCGACAGACGTGATCGCTCATTTGACAAGCGCAACTGTAGTCGTAGTATTCACCCATTTAATCTACTGAAAATCTATCGATTTAGAGTAAATAAAACAATGCTATAATTGCATAACTTAGACCAAAAAGCAAGTCTTTTGAGTAAAAATCGGGAACGCAAGTTGAACTCCAGGAGAACTAACGGCATCGACAAAGTTTTTATTAGCGCGATCGCATCCTTCTGTATCTTTAGGTAATTGCTGGCTTAACATCACCCCTTAGATAGATTTATCCCAGAAATCAAGGTTAAATCAGCGGTTACTGCACTTACAGCGAGAAATCACAACTACTTCAGAGAATTCTTTACCGAAACTTTATTTCGTTGTAAATCTTTTCCATCTTCACTTTTACTTTATAAGTAAGATCTAAAGTAATTCAAGTCAGGGTTGTATCGGTTGATTCACTCGAACGGTAGAGGAAGTAAAAGTTCCGCCGGATTAAACTAAGAAGCGTCAGATGGTGATTAAGTATTACCCCTAGTATTAGCTTATGTTGTCCTGTCAGAATCCCCTTTTACGTGTACTTGTGGTTGATGACCATGAATTAACACGCTTCAGCCTAGAACTAGCCCTTAAGGCGCAAAGCCATATCGATATTGTTGGTCTGGCTAGCAATGGCAAAGAAGCGATCGAAATGGTTGAGCGCTATCATCCTGATGTGATCATCCTCGACCTCCAGATGCCAGTCATGGATGGATTGAGCGCATCCTCCCACATCAAGAGTATCGATCCGAGTACCCAAATCATTGCCTATTCTTCTGTAGAAGACCCACAGCTAGAGGTGATGAGCCAAACAGCACCGATTGATGTCTTTTGTAAAAAAGATACTGCAACCAAAGAGTTAATCAACTTAGTCAAGCAACTGGGTAACCGTAAGACTAACCCCCTACACGATCATAGGAACGGAAACTTATAACGACTAGTAACAAACAATCAATAAATAGCCGCTCTAGAGAAAAACAAAAAGAGCGGCTTAGTGTAATTGAGTATTAGTTAGTTAGCTTCTGGTGCATCTGGGAAAGTAATCTTAAACTCTTCAATCAAGTCGTCTAGTTCTTCCAGCGCCTGATTTACGTCAATTCTCAGGGTGCCGAGGTCTGGCTTCTCTAAAAGCTGTACCAGAGACTCGCGGTGGCCTTCAATCAGAGCAATTTTTTCTCGAAGGGTTTGTGGGTCCATCATTGGTTTTGTTTACCTCACTCCTATCTGCCTACAAATTAAGCCTAGCGCAGGAAGGGAGGACGTTTATGGTTCGTCGGCTTGTTCTTGATCACTTCCGAAATAAACCGCTTTAGGGCTTTCTCTCGATTTTTCATAAAAGCAGACCAAAACCCCGGTTGAAACTCATCCATTGTTTTAGCCAAAGCCCATACATCTACCGCCAGGATGTTATACAGCGTTTCATCCTCTTTTTGCAGGGAATTGAGCTGTTCTAGGATGATACGATTTTTTCTGGTAGTTTTTTGATCTTCTTCTTTGAGCATTTTTAAAACTCTACTCTGGTATTCAAGGACAGTAGACAAGGTGACTGGCTGATCTTATGGGGTCGTTGTGCTAATGACCCATACTTATTAATGACTGAGGCTGCGCTCAGCAACGCTTGTGCCCCGACAATCGCACAACCTGACCTAGAAAATCTCTGCACTTTAGCACAAAGTCTTTGGATAATAGAAAGTTGTTCGCTCCCTCTTGCTCCTTAGCCAGAAGCAACACGACATCCACACTACCGACTTTGTCCAATACCACTCCAGATGTCACCCACAGGCAAGGATAATAAAACTGAAGTGATCTCTCGATAAATAACTTAATTACGATGTTACGCCAAACTTCCTTGGGAACGTTAGGTTTGTCAGTCGGTGGAATTCTCGCCCTTATGGGTTTTGTTGCCTATGCTACCGGCAATGCAACATTGAATCTTGTCGGATTCTTCTATGGAATTCCGATTTTACTCGGAGGGCTTGCCCTCAAAGCCTCTGAATTAAAGCCCATAGGCTTGAGCCAACCCACACCTCCGTCGGTGCTGAAACTCCGAGAACTCCAAGCCACCTCCACCCAAAACCAAATTCGTAAAGATGTGACACGGTATCGCTACGGTCAAACCGCCCATCTGGATAGCTCCCTCGAAAGCCTAAAACTATCCCCCACCGATGAGGAAAGACCGTTGCTTGTAGGATTACGAGAAACTGAAGTAGATGATGCCTACACCCTGATTTTGGAATTTGAGTCGCCGCTGATTCCCTTCGAGACGTGGCAACAAAAACAGGAGAAGATTGAAAAATTCTTTGGGCCTGGTATTCGAGTCGATTTATCACAAGTTGATGAAAGCCGGGTTGATGTGGCACTAATTGCAACACCTCAAGCTGTCATGAGCTGAAATTATTTCTCTAGACGCACGACGTACCACTGTAAATACCCTTCTGGCCCGACATCCAATTCACAGGAGGTTTCCATCAGATACTGAGCTTGCTCGTCTATAGAAGTGAACTTTTGCACATCTCGCGGCAAGTCATCCTGCCGTTGGCTCAAAACCGCCTTGAGTTTTTCGAGTAACTCTTCAGGAGTGAGGATTTGTTCCGGTAGGTTGGTTTCCAGAAGCACATAAGCATCTTCCTGGAACATAATCGAGTCTGGCATTTTATCGTCCTGTCTTGAGCATGAGTTGAAGGTTGGAAGGTTAGAAGGTTGAAGGTTAAGAATTTTCATTCCTACTCCTACTCCTTCCCAGAAGGCTTCGCCAACGGAGAACGCTAACGCGAACGTTGTGAGTTTCTGCTCGTGGTGCCTAACTAGCGATCGCTATGCTCAAGTTTACCTGCACACAGCCCTCAGAAGACTTGCCAGTATTGGATGCTTCCACTTTGACATTTGACTTTTAACGTTTAACATGTTCCTCTCCCTGAACTACGAACCCGCACTGGAATCCTTAGGGTATGACTACTTTGATGAAGTAGCCGCCGCAGAATTTCCTTGCCATATCCTCCGGTTTCGCAATGATCAACTTTTACCCCTACTGGAACTCAAGCCCGAAGAGGTTACGGACACTGATTTTATCCAAGCCTTTGGCAAATTTCAGGGGGTGCGACCTTTTTTGGCCTTGCGGTATCACGGCTATCAGTTTGGCGAATATAACCCCAGGTTAGGAGATGGTAGAGGCTTTCTCTACGGTCAAGTGCGGGGTATTGACGGGGAACTGTACGATTTCGGTACCAAAGGTTCTGGCACGACACCTTACTCTAGAAGTGCCGATGGGAGACTCACCCTCAAAGGGGGTGTGCGGGAAGTCCTGGCAGCGGAAGCGTTGCACAATCTCGGCGTCCGCACGTCCCGTTGCTTGAGTTTGATTGAAACGGGGGAGAGTTTATGGCGGGGTGATGAACCGTCTCCCACCCGTTCTTCTGTGATGATACGTTTTAGTCGTTCTCATATCCGGTTTGGCACGTTTGAACGGTTGCACTACTTTAAGCGTGCAGACTTAATCAAAAAGCTGTTAAACCACGTCATTGAGCAGTACTATCCGAAGATTACCCCCCCTACCCCCCTTATTAAGGGGGGAGAGCAAGGAGAAACTTTTGTTCTCGGGGGGAGAGAACCGAGTTCAGATGAGAGCGATCGCTACGTTCAGTTTTACGCGGAGTTAGTGGAGCGAGTCGCTCAACTGGTGGCACAGTGGATGGCAGCAGGCTTTTGTCACGCTGTCTTGAATACTGACAACATGTCGATTACGGGTGAAAGTTTTGATTATGGGCCTTATGCCTTTATCCCGACCTATAACCCTAGTTTTACGGCTGCTTATTTTGACTATTACGGACGCTACTGTTACGGCTATCAACCTGAGATTTGTCGATGGAATTTGGAAATGCTTCAGCGACCTTTAGCCGCTGTAATTCCCCAATCCGATATGGATGCGGCATTGGCAAAGTTTGGTGAGCATTATTACCTGAATTATCGGCAGTTGATGATCAATAAGTTAGGGTTTGAGCAGTTGCCGGAAGCGCAAGCTGAGGAGTTATTGGGGTTAACGATTCAATTTCTTCAAGATAGCCAGATGGGTTATCATGCTTTCTTTGCCGAATTAGCCCAGCAGTTTGCCCTTAGCTGGCGAGATGATGTGGGTCAGATTCTCAGCCAAGATCCGTTTTTGCAATTCACCGAGCAATCCTCATTAGCCAATTGGCGAGATTCATACTATCATATTTTGCAGGATTTGTCAACGGATGAGTTGAAGGATATTGCCAAGCGATTACGGGAGAAGAATCCAAAGACAGCGCTACTGCGACCTGTCATTGAAGAAGTTTGGGGTGCGATCGCACAAAATGATAATTGGCAGCCTTTTTACGAGTTGTTACAGCGGATACAAAATAAGGATTAAAGGCTGAAAACAGCACTTCCATCCAGTTGAGCCTTGATGAGCTGGATTAATTGGCTAGTTACAAAAGGCTTAGTCAAGTAACCATTTGCACCCATTTCATTGACAATGTACTGAGCATGATCAATAGGTTCAGCCGTTATAAAAATAAACGGAATTTTGGCTGTTGCTGGATTTTGACGAATCTTCAGCAAAACCTGATAACCGTTCAGTTCCGGCATTCGGATGTCGCAAATAATAACATCAGGCATCTGTGCTTCAGCGAGCTGCAAACCTAGACGACCCCTTTGAGTACCAATCCCCTGAAAACCATGAACATCAAGCACATCTAGAATGGTTTCTAGAAATAAGCAGTTATCATCGATAACAAGAATTTTGGGCAGTTGTTTGTCTGGAGCGTGTTTGTTCACTCAGTCGAACCAATTTGAGGGCTAGTCAATTGAAGGCTGAAGTATGAAGTATGAAATTACCGGGCTCACTTCCTCATCCTCACCTAAGGCTCCGGTCATCTGGAGATTGGCGCTACCGCACAAAAACTAATACCAGGCTACGCTACCTGCATAGCAGCACGTAGTCCAGCATGTACTAATTATTTTTTTCACCTAGGCAATGCCAAAGATCTGCACCCACATACTGTACAATTCAAACTGTTTTAGTCAATAAAACAGTGTCTGTGAAAACATCACCAAGATAACCTATTCCTTAATTGTAAGAATACAGGACTTTTGTGAAAATTTCGTGTAGCAATGGAGAATAAATTGAGCAATCTGCCAAATTAATTTGGCAGTTGAAACTCAGGCAATTTCCTTAGCAGCAATGACCTCCATGAGGAACAGCCGAAATGGATGCTCATGCTTTTTCTCCCGCAGGTAGCTAGGAGAGTTGTTTGAGGCGATAACCAACACCATGAACCGTTTCAATCAAATTACTAGGAGCGCCAACAATTCTAAGTTTCTTGCGCAAACTTTTGATGTGAGTCTTGATAGTGCCCTCTTCGGGAGAGTTTTCAAGAGACCAAAGACGTTCGATGATCGTATTGCGACTCAGGATTCGCCGTCCATTGCGTAGGAGCAGTTCCAACAGCTTATATTCTTTGGGCGTTAAGCGCAGGCTTTTTTCGCTATAGCTGACTTCGTAGGTTGCTGGGTCGAGAGTCAAGTCTCCCCACTCCAGAATTGAAGATAATGTAGAACCCCCGCGCCGTAGCAATGCACGAATTCGCGCCAGTAACTCAGGAAAATCAAGGGGTTTGACCATATAGTCATCGGCTCCAGCGTCTAAACCAATGACTTTGTCGGTACTCGTGTCGCGAGCCGTGACCATCAAAACGGGCACAGCATATCCGTGGGAGCGCAATCGCTGACACAGGCGAATACCATCCAGCTTGGGTAGCATGACATCTAGCAAGATTAAATCATACTCAAGAGTACTGATTTGGTTCCAAGCTGATTCTCCATCAGCGGCAACATCAACTACGTGCAGGTGATCCGTGAGGAATTCTGCGACAACTCCTGCTAGGAGTTCATCATCTTCTACGAGAAGAATTTTCATCGCAGGCGCTAATTGAGACGATTATCCATCAAAAAGCATAAACAATAGGATAAAAATAATGTCTTAAGAAAGATTTTATGGCTAGGATTATTTTACATCACTAGGTAAGGTGAGAATATGTGTCCTGAAGCGAAGGTAAACATCCTCCTGGTTGATGAGCAGCTAAAAAACTTGCTGGCTTGGGAGGCAGTCCTGGAGAAGCTGGGTCAGAATTTGGTGAAAGCCCATTCGGGTGAGGAAGCTCTGAGATATTTACGCCATGAGGAGTTTGCTGTGATTCTCCTGGATATGCAGATGCCGGAGCTCGATGGATTGGAGACGGCAAGGCTGATTCGTGAAAGGCGTAAGTCGCGGCACACTCCAATTATTTTTATGACAAATAGTGATAAAGGGTTGAGAGGTTATTCCCTTGGCACGGTGGACTATTTATTAAAGCCAATTGTGCCGGAAATCTTACTCTCAAAAGTGTCAGTGTTTATCTCTCTATTCCAGAAGACACAGGAAATTAAACAGCAAGCGTCACAACTGAAAGCCTGTCAGCAAGAACTAAAGCGTGAGAGGGCTAAGCGCCAACAGACAGAAGCCACATGGCAACGGGCGAAAGAAGCACTAGAGATTAAGTTGGCAGAGCGCACAGGAGGATTAAGGCAGGCGAAGGATGATAGGGTACTTGTCGGCCTGATGGATGTCTCAGTAGATATGAGTGAGTTCAAACCAGCGGAACTCACCCTCCAGGAACTTAACCAGCAATTAGAATGGAGAGTCCAGCAACGCACAGCTGAGTTACAACAGACAAACGAACGCCTTCAAGCCGAAGCGAGAGAGCGGCGTCAGGTGGAGAAAGCTCTGCGACAACGCACACAACGAGAGCGACTGCTCACAGAAAGTGTTCAGCGCATCCGAGAGACGTTGGATCTGAATGTAATTCTCAACACCACCGTGGAGGAAGTGCGGCAATTGTTTGAGGTAGATCGAGTCTTAGTCTATCGGCTCTGGCCTGATGGCACTGGCAGTACGATCGCCGAAGCTGTGGTTTCTGGTTGTCGGAGAATTCTGGGACAGACGTTTCCAGCCGAAGTCTTTCCCCAACAATTTCATCAGTTGTATTGCCAAGGCAGGGTTCGTGCCGTCGTCAATCCAGAAACTGACCAGGTGACCCCTTGTCTGATTGACTTTCTCAAGCATTGGGGAGTGAAATCTAAACTGGTCGTTCCCATTGTGTACCAAGGAGAACTCTGGGGACTACTGATTGCTCATCACTGCTGCCAACCCAGGCAATGGCAGAAGCTAGAGATGGATTTACTTCAGCAATTAGCGATTCAGTTGGCGATCGCAATTTATCAAGCAGACCTCTATCAGCAGCTGCAACTGAAACTTGTCGAGCGCCAACTTGCGGAAGAAGCGCTGTGCCAAGCTCGCGATCAGCTGGAAATTCGGATTGCCGAGCGTACCGCCGAACTCACCCAAATCAACCGATCGCTACAGGCTGAAATCTGCTGCCGAGAAGCCGCCGCAAGACATCGTATCGCTGCCGAAGAAGCACTCAGAACCAGCGAGGAGCGCTTTCGGGTTGCGCTGAAGAATTCGCACATCACGGTCTTCAATCAAGACACCGACTTACGCTACACTTGGCTCTATAATCCCATTCCTGGCTTATCGCTCAAGCAGGTTGTCGGAAAATTAGACTGTGAGATTTTTGGGACTGAAGACGCTCAACGGCTCACAGCGATCAAGAGCCGAGTGCTAACAACAGGGGTGGGAACACGAGCAGAAGCGTCTATTACCATCAACAGCGAAGTTCGCTACTACGAGCTGACTGTAGAGCCGTTACTGGGGTCAATGGGGGAAATTACTGGCATCACTTGTGCCACTATGGACATCACCGAAATTCGTGCCAGGGAACAGCAGCTCCGAGCGATCTTCGAGAGTTCACTTGATGCGATCGCGATCGTGGATGACAAAGGCACCTATGTAGAGGCGAATCCCGCCGCCAGCCAGCTCTTTGGTTTACCCCTTTCCGAACTCATTGGCAAGTCAATTACCCATTTGATGGCACCAGACTTCGATTTTGAATCGATGTGGCGCACGGTTGTTAAGCTTGGGCAGGGAACTGGAGAGCTGAGGCTCTTGCGTCCAGATGGTACGGTGCGAGACGTTGAGTATGCTGCCAAAGCCAGCTTTCTTCCGGGGCGGCATCTGGCTGTTCTACGCGACATCACTGAGCGTAAGCAGACTGAAGAAATTCGCCGCGCCTTAGAAGCCGAAAAAGAGCTGAGAAGACTCCAACTTCGCTTCTTTTCAATGGTTTCCCATGAATTTCGTACCCCCTTGAGTACGATTTTAGGCAGTGCTCAATTACTCAAATCGTGTAATCAGGGATGGACTGAGGAAAAGAAACTCAGAAATCTCGGTCGCATTGAAACGGCAGCTAAAAATATGACTCAACTGCTCGACGATCTTTTAACCATCAATCGAGCCGAAAGTGGAAAACTAGAGTGCCATCCTCAGCCCCTCGATCTGGAAAAATTTTGTCATTCTATCGTGGAAGATTTGGAACTCCAGACGAACTCCAAGCATCCCATTAATTTGACCATTCAGCATCAATGCCCAACAGCCAATTTGGATGAAAAACTCATGCGTTCTATCTTAAATAATTTACTGTCTAATGCTATGAAATATTCACCTCAAGGCGGTCAAATAAACCTTACTTTAAACTGTAATCCAGAAGATGCAACGTTTCAAATTCAAGACCGAGGGCTTGGCATTCCCCTAGAAGACCAAGCCCATTTGTTTGAGCTATTTCATCGCGGTAAAAATATATCCAATATTCCTGGGACAGGCTTAGGTCTCAGTGTGGTTAAAAAGTGTTTGGAGTTACAGGGAGGTGAAATTTTTATCCAGAGCCAAGTTGGAGTCGGTACAACGGTCACAGTTAAAATTCCATTGATTTCAGCCAGCCACCCGTTGACTGAATAAAGCATTATTGTTTAACAGCCGTTTCTAGTAGGGTGCAGTAGCCAGAAGATTTCTAGTCAGGAAAGTCTGGAATTACCCATTTTGGGGGTTCCATCAGCTTTTTGATTCGTGCGGCTTCCGCAATTTCCAGCATCGCGTCTAACGAAGTGTCCTTGATGAACTTTGAGGCTTCTGCTGCAAATTCCTGATTAGGACATTGGTCACCTAAAATGCAGCCATTGACGCAGGCTTCGGCGCAGTTGATGGTAGATTCCACTGTAATCTCCTTTCTCAAACTCTCCAGACTAATCAGCAGATAGATATCTCAGGGTTATGGCTTAATTTTAACTGAACAAATTGTAAGACTGTCCCGAAAAAACTTCCTATCTTCGCAAAATTTTTTAAACTCGCACACTCTCTTTTCAGACGATTTTAGACACAGTAGAGGCACGACATAGCCTAGTGATGTCGTGCCCTAAAGGTTATCTAAATTAAGAATAGGTGGCAGGTGGGAAGGTTGAAGGTTAAAGATTACAGTTTTTCATTCCCACTTTTTCGGAGAAGACTAGCTCTTCAAATGCGCTCCGAAGGAGCGAACGTTGTGAGCGTATCATGACAACTGAGCTGTTATTTAACCGAGACAGCATCAACATCCACCGTTTTTTCACTAGTGTTTTCGGTGTTGGAAGCTACAGTTTCACCTACACCTTTACGAGCTTTAGCTGTATCAATAAGTAGCTGGGAAACCTCGGAAACGAGCAGCGTTAAAATTACAACATCATCGATTTGCCCAATGATGGGGATGAAGTCAGGAGAGATATCGATAGGGCTAAGAATATAAAGTAGTGAACCCAAGACCACCCACCAACGGTACTTAGGATTCCGAAGCGTGTTGCGATACCAGTTGTAAATAGATTGGGGAAAATTGTTCATGTGTCTACCCTCTAGTTACTATTAATATTGCCAAATTAACGGAGATACTTCCGGTGTGGATAACCCCCCTGATTTTGTCTAGTTTTAATCAACAAAGGGGTTGACTCTGGGGACTTGGAGATTAGGAATGGGTGATATTTTGCTTTGCAAGCCAGGATTTCGGTCAGCCCAGATATTAGCGCAGCAGGCACGTTCAAAAGCGCGAACACCTACTAGTGTACCTCTTATGGGGGATGCTGACTTCCACTTTTCTATGATAAGAGTGACCAACCATGTCACTATTCACGATTTACTACTGACTGCTCACTATTCATTCAGTATCGAGATTCCCCTCTAGAAGGGGTTATACAAGTGCACGATTTAAGCTAGGTTAGTGAACTAGCCAGAGAAAATAACATCAGCCTCTTTGCAAGTTGCTCGAAATCCATAGAATTGGAATGGCTTGCACTTTACAAGGAAAAGTTGTGCTTTGCGCTCAAGGGAGGTAGGAACAAACTGTGGATATTAGGGAAATCATACAAAAGGGCGGACCAGCAATGTGGCCATTGTTGGTTTTATCGATCCTCGCTTTGGGCACAATCTTGGAACGTATGTGGTTTTGGGCAAGCATCTTGTGGAAAGAACGGCAAATTGTAGAGCGCGTTCTGGATGCGGCAGAGAGCAACTGGCAAGTGGCGAGAGAAATGGCTCTAGAAGGACGACGACAGCCAATTGGGCGATATCTATATGCTCCCTTACGGCTGTCTAACCCTGACCCAGAAGTGTTTCGGTTGGCGTTAGAGGCATCAGCTGATGATGAGTTGGCGTTAATGCGTCGAGGAGACAAGCTCCTCGAAGCCGTAATTACGATTTCACCTCTATTGGGGTTACTCGGCACGGTTCTGGGTTTGATTCGCTCCTTGCGTTCCATTAGTTTTAGTGACTTAGGCACAGCTTCAGTGGCTGGCGTGCCCATCGGTATTGGAGAAGCGCTGATTTGCACAGCGACAGGCATGATTATCGCGATTGTCAGTCTCGCTTTCTATCGACTTTTCCAAGCGTTGTGGCACAACCAGGTCAGAATCTTCCGCAAAGCCGGGAGTGAGTTAGAGTTACTGTACCGACAAGATTGGTCGCAAGGCGAAATCTCCGATACTTTTAATTCCGCGAAGCTGAATCCCGCAGAGGTGCCTGAAGTCTCTGAAAAGTAAATTGACTCGACAGAACGTTAAAGCGAATTGCGACGATAGCATGGCAGCATGGCTCCAGTAACTTATGTCTTCTAAGAAAAAAATTCTTCCAGCTCCAGCCCATGTGACACCCCGCCCTCTGAGGCTCCGGATAGATACCCAAACCGAGGATGTTCGGATTGACCTGATTCCGCTGCTTGATGTCATTTTTTGTATTCTGACATTTTTCCTTCTGTCAGCCGTGGGCTTATCTCGCCAGCAGGCTATTAATGTCGATATCGCGGTGCCCAAAGCCAGTACTGGGACGCCTCAGGGACGGCAGATTTTAGTGGTTAGCCTCAACGAGCTGGGTCAAGTTTACGTTGAGAAGCAGCCAGTCACCACCAAAGATCAGTTTCTGCAAAAATTGCAAGCCTATCGTCAAAAGAATCCTGATGGGTTGATGGCGCTGTATGCTTCAGCCAATGCCAGCTATAACCAGGTTGTGCAGGTATTGGATTTGTTGCGCCAAGTTGGTGGCGATCGCGTAGCGCTAGCCACGATTCCTGGGAAAACAGAGCAGGCTCCTGGCTTTAGTCCTGCGGCACCACCAGCCACGGGTGTTCCTAGCTATACACCCTACCCAGGCGATGGTTCGCTTGGGGCTTATCCTTATGGTACGCAGAACCCTGCTAACCCCATCAACCCAGCTCAGCCTCAAATTCCGGCTAATCCAGGACAATCACTGCCAGGGTTACCCGGTGATAACCTCAACAATCCACCACCATTGCCGGGACAAACAGGCGTTAACCCAGGAAATTCAGCTGCGCCGACTCCTGGTACTCAGGGGACTCCCAAAACGAATAGGGCTCCTGGGAATACAGCTGCGCCGACTCCCGCTACTCAAGTGGCTCCCAAAAGGACTGCGGCTCCTGAAGACTAACAGAAAACTAGGCCCATTTCGAGACAGATTAGCACAGTTGTTTCTTGCGTTTTAGCCAAAAAAACCTAACCGTTGTGCTTCATGCCAAAATTGAAAATCCAAAATCTTTGCATCGCTTGGCTTGCGGTGCATCCCGTTTTTACAAATATATCTACTGTAGGGGCACAGAGCCATGTGTCCCTATCATGCGGAAGCAACTTGCCTTTTGCGATCGCTCCTCCAATAGGTTCGTCTTTACGACATGTCGTCTTCCACCACTTACAGCTCACTCAGATATATTTTTCTTAATGCGTATATTTGATAAGAATCTGGAGAATAATTTCCTTATTCGGTTAGCTTCCTATGCTTTACTACTAGGTATTATTCTGATAACGCTGCTTTCTATTATTAGCTCATTTAGAGGAAATTTTCTTTTAGAACTATTCTCTCATTTTAAGATTCAGTACTTTGTATTAAATTTCTTATTATTTGGCTTGCTCGTACTGGCTCGAAAGCAAAAGTTCACAGTCATTGGTTTATTTTGTTTGTCAATTGTTTTAGCTGAAATTGTTCCTTGGTACATCCCTCACACAAACATAGGAATCAACAATCCAACTAAGCTACGAGTTTTAAGTTCAAATATCAATAATGAAAACCAGAGATATTCCCAGGTTTTATCCCTTGTTAGGCAAGAAAAACCGGATATCGCTGTTTTTATGGAAATTAATCAAGACTGGGTAAAACAGTTAGATTCATTAAAAGATATTCTTCCCTATACGATTGCCAAGGCTAATCCCTATAATCTTGGCATTGCTGTGTATAGTAAGCATCCCCTAAAAGATGCTTCTCTTACTTTCTTTGGAACGTCCCAAAATCCCAGTATCGTAGGAAACTTAGATATTAATGGACAAATTGTTTCCCTAATTGCTGCTCATCCACCACCACCTATCAAGTCAGCGTTGTTTAAGGCTCGTAACCAGCAACTCAACGAAATTGGTAAATATATCAAGTCCCTGAAAACAAGAGTGATTATGGTTGGTGATTTCAATATAACCATGTGGTCGCCTTACTATAAACAATTTATTAGTAAGGCTGGGCTGAAAAATGCTCGAAAAGGTTTTGGTATTGTCCCGACCTGGCCGAGCAAGACCAATTATCCACCTTATTCAAAAATGCCTTCTCTCTTAACGCGGTTATTATCGATTCCTATCGATCATTGCTTGGTTAGTCCCGGCATTAACGTGGCGAAGATTCGGGCTGGGTCTTATGTTGGCTCAGATCATCGGCCTTTAATTACAGATTTAGTTATTCCTGAGAAGAAGACTTGATACCAAGTAGTATTGAACAGTGTTTAGTAGACCTATCTTGAAAGTCTACTTTAATCCTTTGTTGTGAGTGACAGCTCATGGTGTCTCTTGCTCTCATTCAATTTTTGCCCCCCTAACCCCCAATAAAAAAAGGCTTTGTCCTCTCTTTCTCCCCTAAGAGGGGAGAAAGAGAGGGGTGGGGGGAACCGGAGTTCAAAGTCCCCCAGAATTGGGGGATTTAGGGGGCATTCCAGGATTTATGCAGGAGGTCTAGTGAACAGTAACTATATCCTTATCACTTTTAATCAGCTACACATCGACCCCTCTAACCATCCTTGAATTCGGGGGGCACAAGAAACATATATGTAACAAATATTTGAGAATTGGTACAGTAATCAACTGCTTACTGTTCACTGTTGAACTAAGCAGGAACCTCAATTTTTTGGGTGCCAGCTAGACCAAACGCCTTGTGAATGACTTGCAATGCTGTGACGCCATCCTCTTTGGCAACGACACAGCTAATCTTAATTTCCGAGGTGGTAATCATTTGAATGTTGATTTTGTGTTCAGCAAGTGCTTCAAACATGCGTGCAGCGACACCCGGTTGGCCGACCATCCCAGCACCTACGATACTAACCTTGGCAATGTTGGGATCGAGGAGAATCTCACCACACCCTAGTACGGACATGGCCTGGTTGAGAGCCGTCCGAGCTGCTTCTCCATCCGCTTGTGCGACTGTGAAGGCGATATCGCGAGTCGGAACGCCATCTATCACGCGGCAGCGCTGAGATTGGATAATCATATCAACGCTGATATTTTGCTCGGCGAGGAGTCCGAACAACTGGGCAGCCATGCCAGGGCGATCGCGAACGTAACGAATAGCCAGACGGGCTTGGTTCAAGTCGAGGGCAACGCCCCGCACGGGGGATAGGGGATTAGCCAGTGTGGTATCGGTGTCTTTCGGCTTACTGGCGATCGCTTGTTGGACGGGGGAACTGTTAATCTCAAACGTTTCGCACAAGGCTGCGATCGCTTGATCACAATCTTGGGCATCAATCACGCAGCTGACTTTGACCTCTGAGGTGGAAATCATCTGAATATTGGCACCCGCACTCGCCAGGGTTTTGAACATCTGCGCTGCAATACCAGGGCGTCCAATCATTCCCGCACCTGCGATCGCAACTTTGGCAATGCCTCGCTCGACCATTACTTCCGCTTCTTCGGAATTGACTGTGTTGTGGCTGCGGAGGGTAGGAGCGATCGCTTCGGCTACGGCTTCTGCTCGCTTGAGAATCCCTTTGACTACGGTAAAGGCAATATCATTAGTGTTGCCTTCGTGAATGGATTGGATAATTAGGTCTACATCCAAGTCCTGATGGGCAATCTCACCAAATAACCGTGCTGCAACACCAGGGCGATCGGGTACCCGTAACAGCGCTACTTTCGCCTGATCCGTATCAAACTCGACCGCATCAACCGCTCGAGCTATCTCCAGCCCTTCCAGGGAACGGGTTCCCGATGCGGGGGAAACCACTTTCGTACCAGGATCATCCGTCCAACTGGATAGCACAACCAACATCACGCCGTAATTCCGAGCAATTTCCACGGCGCGGGGATGTAATACTTTCGCCCCCAAACTGGCTAATTCCAGCATTTCATCCGAGGTAATCTCGTCCATCAACTGAGCATCCGGCACAAGGCGAGGATCGGCCGTCAAAATTCCCGGAACATCGGTATAAATCTCGCAGCAATCCGCCCTTAAGGAAGCCGCGAGGGCTACGGCGGACGTATCCGAACCGCCACGCCCTAATGTTGTAATTTCCAATTCATCGGTGCTGCTAATTCCCTGGAATCCAGCCACAACAACGACTTTTCCCTCATTGAGATGCCGCTCAATCCGCTCCGTGTTGATATTGAGAATCCGAGCGCGACTATGTTGTGCTTCTGTGACAATTCCCACCTGAGCACCCGTCAGAGAAATAGCGGGTTGCCCCAATTCTTGCAATGCCATGCACAACAGGGCAATGGAAACTTGCTCACCCGTAGAAAGCAACATATCCATTTCCCGACGGCTGGGATTAGAAGAAATTTCGTTGGCTAGTTTAATCAAACCATCGGTAGTCTTACCCATTGCGGAGACCACCACAACCAGGGAGTTACCAAGTTGTGCCTTTTTTATCACACGCTGGGCTACGGATTGAATGCGTTCGACTGACCCAACGGAGGTACCACCGTATTTCTGAACAACTAGCGACATAATGTTTATCCCACCCAACTTCCTGCCAATGCCTTAGGCAGTCAAGGTGTTAAACCGATTAAGGCCGCCAAGAGGCATTGAATCACTATTAACCTAATCAACGTTACCAGACGCAGCCGCCTCGGAAGCGATCGACTTTACATTTTAGGGTGCTAGCTACACAAATAGACTACTCCTGTCGTCCTGAGCCAAATTTGATACTCTACTTTGGGAAAATCTGTAAAGATGAGGCTTAAAGCCCAGATTCCGCAGATTTGAGTCACTTCAGAGGATTCTTCCCTCAGGCTAGCCTGAAATTTTTGCCCAGCCTAATTTCAGGCTCATGAAGCCAAACTTCATCAACTGGGAACATCTTCGTCCATTCGTAGCTCTTATTGATATGGAAACTCGGTCTAATTACTGTAGTCCTCATCGTCGCGTCAAAAATATCCAGAACGCAGGTTTAACCGATGGAGTATAGGTTACAGCACCTAACTTCGGAGTAAAGACTTGAAGCAACAGGAAACTACAGTAATAGATTAGGGCATCAATGGAGAAAAACAGGGAGATTAATTTACTGAAACTTAACGTAAATTTTTCATTTTTAAATTATTAGATAAGACTTGGGCCTGAAAGTGGTATTATTTCATCACTTTATATAAAATATAAAAAAATACATAAAAACGTCCCCATTAAATAAATTAATGCCTATATTCCCTACAACATAAAAATAGTTATCCCAATATAGTCTAAATGTTTGATTCCAACTTATGTTCTCGAGAACTAAAAAAAATCGCCGTATACAGCGACTCGTGGTCACTTGTATGGCTCAATAAACCATTACTAATAACGATACTGCTGATTATTGCCGTTGTTACAACTTGGTGGATTAGGAATAACTCACACCGCATACGCTGGCCTAAAAGCCCAAAAGAACTTTTATTTTTATTTATTATATCAGCCAGTTTTTCAATATTAGTGTTCTTATTCACTCAAGGGTTTGTACCTCTTCTTCCGCGCGATTCGGGTAAGCCAGCAGATGCTATTGTTGTTTTGGGACGAGGATGGTTTTTACTTCCTTCCCGAGTTGATGCTGCGACTGAACTTTGGCAAGCTAGAAGAGCACCTAGAATTTTTACCAGTGGTATAGACGATGCTCCCCAGCTAATCGAGCGACTTGAGAACAAAGGCATTCCTCAGCGTGCACTAGATGGGGAAAATTGTTCACTAACCACTGAAGAGAATGCTATTTTTACGGCGGCTGTTTTACAACCCCAGGGGGTTCGGCAAATTCTTTTAGTGACTGATAAACCCCATATGTTGCGAGCGTTCTTCGTATTCCGTGCTTATGGTTTTGAAGTCACTCCCATTACCACTTCAGTCGCAGAAGACTGGAATCCGAAGACGAAAATAATTCTCAAGTTAAGAGAATACGCTGGAGTCATAAATTACGCTTTCCGAGGGTTATTTTTTCAGCGTCATTTCTCTGCGGTGGATAATGCTGAACTTAAAAGTTTAGTCCAGGAAGCTGAAAAATACGGACGCAATCAACGCCTCTAGCTCAGATAGGATAGGGGAGCCTAACAAAAATAACTCATCATTAGACGAAATAAAAGAAGTAGGGGAGTAATGAAAATTTATCTTCCAACTTTTGGTAAGAAAATCTACCCCTACCTATCCCTAACTAAACAACTGGATAAAAGCTTGCGCCACCTTGTACTAATAGTCAAAGATGTGGCTGCTATGTGGGTTTAAGTGGGTGATAGACAGGATAAAAAAATACTCCATCAGGTAGATTTTTTTATCCATAAAGTATGGTGGAATATAAGTAAGTCCATAGGCTTCCTCTCGACAAACATCTACTCCTAGTATGTGCAAGAAATTTAATACTATCCGGGGAAACGAGAATTGAAGCTATGATGACTCGACCGGGTCTTCCATACCATACCAAGACCATCGGCTCGACTCGTAATTGTGAGATTCAGCTCTATATTTATGGCTGGGTGCATCTTAATCAATCACTCGTATTAATTTAAGGCTGAAACCGCCATAAAGTCATGCTCTAAGTAGCTTTTAGAGTATGTTAGCCATCTCCCTATCTCGTCAAGATATCTTGTGTAAACTTAAAGATTGCTGTGAATCATGCTTGGCTGACACGCGCTAGCGACTGTAGCCATTGAGCGACTTTGCGCTTCAAGTCATGCCAAGGTCTATCAATCAACTACTCTACTGAAGAAAAGGGGAAAATGGATACTCAGACACACAGCATCAGAAGCCAGATATTTCACTTCATTATGTTCCGCTGGGCTCTGATGATAGAACTATTCCGGAATTTGCGTCGGTATTTAAAGATAGCCTTGTTTTATCAAAGCCGGGATGTTATAAGAGCCCTAGGAGAAAGTCTAAAAATTGAAGAAAATGCCCCAAAAGTAATTGCTGTTATCCCTCACATTACATCTATTGAAGAAGCCCAAAATCGGAATAAAGCTTCTGCCAAAATTGAGAAACTCAAACTGACGATTGATGGTCTTCTTGCTAGCTTTGCTCATTGCGAACTGACTATCGTGATTAAGACGGTAGCTGATAGACACATTACAGGCTTTTTGCCTGAGTATCAAATTCGCTCTATTCAGGTGGAAGAAGAATCCGAAGGCGATCCCATGTTTATGGGATTTAGGTGTCAAGATGCACTTATTAGTCGAGTTAATGATTTTGACTGGTTCTTATTTCTTGAAGATGACATCATCCTTCAAGATAGCTACATCCTTGAAAAGCTAGAGAAATTTATCGTAAAGTCTGGTTCTGGGCGTAATTTACTGTTCCCCAACCGCTATGAGCTGTGGGAAGGTACGAAGAGATACATTGACTGCACAATAGATACAAAACTGGCGTGGAATCGGCTATCAAGCCTAGAAATAGATGGAGCTAAATTTGGAGAACCAACTAATCCTCATTCCGGATTCTTCTGTTTGTCGAAAGACCAGGTTAAACTTTGGATTGAATCAGGTCGTGAATGGAATAATAAGGATTTAGGATATGGCGGTCCTAGAGAGTGTGCTGCAACGTACTCTCTTTTGGAGTGCTTCTCAATCTACAAACCTCACCCCTCGAATTTGCACTTTTTTGAGGTCAGGCATCACGATACAAAATACTCTGAACTTTATCCCGAATTATCACCTGATTACATATTTTCAGCGATTAAGGCTAAGCCCAAGTTTTCCACTCCGGAAAGACGACAGCTTGCTGAAAGCCTGGTAGATATGCGATAGGGTCATTTTTTTGTCCATGCCCCAGAGTTCAGGTAAAAGGAGTGGATATCGTAGGGAGTACTCTCTACGATATCCACTAAGGATAATAGGCTCTAAGCGTTAGATAAAATATTGCGAATATAGCCCCACTTGCTACCCAGTTGGACTAGTGCTAATCCTTCCCGGAACGGCTTAGCTTCAGTAAATTCTGGGAAGATAAGGACTTGACCCGTCTGATCGATATATCCCCACAAATCATTGCTCTTAACTGCTGCTAATCCTTCCGAAAAAGACTCAGTGGCATCAAATTGCGGCGCAATTAGTGTTTGATCGGCTGGATTAATATAACCCCACTTCTCAGCTATTTTTACTCGCGCCAGTCCTTGCGAGAAAGCATCGGCTTCATCATACTGTGGCTGAATTACGACTTGTCCAGTTTTGTCGAGATAGCCATACTTTCCAGAGAGCTTAATCCTTGCCAGTCCTTCACTGAAGGAAGCGGCCTCCTCACATTGGGGCAGGAGTACGACTTTTCCAGTTGTGTCGATATAGAACCACTTGTCACTAATTCTTACCGCTGCGAGTCCTTCCTTGAAAGAATTAGCCGCATCATATTGTAGTGGGGTGATAAGTTGCCCTTGCTTGTTGAGATAGCCATATTTGTTGCCCACTCTGACTAGGGCTAACCCTTCTGAAAATAATTCAGCCTCATCAAATTGTAATCGACTAACTCGGTTCCCCATTTTGTCGATATAGCCCCATTTATAGCCCATTTTGACTTTAGCGAGCCCCTCCTTGAACGAATCAACCCAATCAAATTGAGGCTGGCTTACAGATTTGCCTAACTTGTCGATATAACTATACTTGCCGCCAATTCTCCGCTCTGTGAAACCCCGTTGCTTTAAAGATGAAGGATTGAACGGTGCGGCTTGGGCGTAGGGGCCTTGTTTTAAAGCTTTAGCAAGGGCGTTGTTGTCTTCTCGTAGACCTTCGTAGAAGAAAAACACTTCTCCATTAATGCCACGATCGCGATTGTATTGAATTTTCTGCAACAGCAGTTCCGGACTGATCCGGTACGTGCCGACTTTAAGCAGGATACCCGGTGCTAAGGCATACAATTGTGAGGGTGTAAATTGCTGAGTAACCATGCGATCAACCAACAGTTTATATCCCTCAAAATCGCGGCGATACAGTTGGGGATGAAGTAAATCAATCAGTCCCTGGTCAATCCAAGCTTGTGCATCTTGGAGGTACTCCTGTAATCCCCAAGGGTAGGTACTCGGTGCCATCGAGATAATCAAGTTAGGCTTAATCGCAACGAGTTCCTGGTAGAGGCGATTTAAGAAATCTGTGAGGATATCGGCACGCCACTGAAGCCATTGTGCATCTTTAGGGTTTTGCGGCGGATTTTGGTTGAACTGCCGAGAGTAGCGTTCAGTGGTTTTTGAATCATAGCTGCCCTCTGAGGGAAGTGCAGGCATTCGATCATCGCCTTGAATTCCGGCAATATCATAGTTTTTGGCAACTTCCAGCACTAGACTCCGCAGGAAATCCTGCACCTCCGCATCTAGGGCATTCATCCACTCAAAAGCATTTTTTGTGAGCAGTTTACCACTAGCGTCGCGTGCCGCCCAATGGGGTTTTTTCGCAATTAGCTGTCCACCATTCTGGCTATAAGAACTGGCGAAGCCATACTCAAACCAGGGAATGACTGCCAGTCCCACCCGCTTAGCCTCAGCGATGAGTTCCCCTAAGGGGTCTCGACCCGCAAATCGGGAGTCAATCTCGAACCCGAAGGTTTCCTTCATGACTCGACTCGGGTAAAGAGTGGCGGCATTATTCCAGACGACCGGAAAGACGACGTTGAATCCTGTGTCGGCAAGGAAGTTCATCGCCTCCGCAATGCTTTGCTTGGAACTGAGAACGCGGCTATCGGTATTCGTTAACCAAACCCCGCGTGTTTCCATGACTTTCTCTTCCCGCAGCTGGGTGAATTTTGCCCCAACGCTTTGATAGGTTCTCACTAAAGCCAGTCCATCGGAAAATTTCTCAGCTTCATCGAGTTGTGGCTGAATAACTAGTTTCCCTTCTTTGTCGATATATCCCCATTTATCCCCCATTTTTACCCGTGCCAGTCCTTCGCTAAACGAATCAGCCTCCTCAAATTGGGGTGCAATGGGGAAAAGATTGACCCCAGCAACATACTCTAACGGGACACCAGGAATAGTTAAGGCTTGAGCAATAAATCCGGCAACCTCTGCCCTTGTCGCATTTTGATTGGGGTTCAGGCGTTTGAGATTGGGATAATTGACGACGAGGCGCTTGAGGGTAGCAGTGGCGATCGCACCTAGTGCATAAATTGGAATGTCTCCAGCATCGTCATAATAATCCTTGAGGGTTGTCGAGCTGACGACTCCTGGGGAGTACTTGAGTCCACTGACTAAGGATACCAAGACTTGTACCCGCGTAATCGGCTGATTGGGTTTGAACGTGCGATCGGGATAGCCAGAAATGAACCCTGTGCGATAAGCCGTTTGAATCACTGGATTCGCCCAGTGATTGGAGGGCACATCTTTAAAAATAATTCCAGTACGAATCAGGGGTGCATTGGCAAATGCTTTACCCAAAAGGGCGGCAAACTCAGCACGGGTTACTGGGTTGTTGGGTCGAAAGGTACCATCCGGATAGCCACTGATGATGTTTCGCGATCGCAACTGGCGGATAGATTCAGCTGCCCAATGGTTTTGGATATCAGAAAAACTGGAGTTACTCAACACTTAATGCTAACAAGTGGTATGTCAACTGCTTCACCCACGAGGGGATGACGCTTGTCCCTTTGTGGGCAAGGTTTCCAGGCGGGAAGAACTTTATGAAATTTCCTAACCTAGAGCCTTTTTCCAGTAGTGATCAACTGTTTACTCTTCACTGCTCACTGTTCAAAAGTTTAGAACATATGCTTCGATTATTAAACGTATAGATATCGCACCAACTCGCAAAATCCTTCCCCTTCTGAAGCTGTAGTAACATAAGCAGGTTTGTAAATTAATTCATTGGCATAATCCAGCACGTTGGCAACCCCAACAGATAGAGGAAACAATTCTGGGTTGAAAAGACTTGCATCATTGGGGCTATCGCCAACTGTCAGAACTTGCTCTGGTTTGTATTGAGGAAAATACTCTCGTAATACCTGCATTAAACCGACGGCCTTGTCCTGAAATGCTGGTTTAATGTGGCATTGCACGGAACTGTAAGTAAATCCCCAACCCAGTGAAGAGCATAAACCCGCTAAACGTTCCAGTTGGCTCACGGTTAGGTCACGATTATCAAATGTCCAGTCAGTCAGGCGAAACTGATTATCCGTTGACTCTTGAATCTGGGGAAATTCGGATTTCAGGTGTTGATAGGCGTTAGCCAGCTGCTGCCGATGTTGGATTCGATCCGGAATTGGCGTCAATACTATGGGTTCGGCGCTGTCTTCGGGGTAGAAAAGACCTCCATTTTCAGCAATAGCCCCTGCGATCGGCAAGTAAGTTGCCAGTCCACTGACCCATCCGGCGGAGCGACCTGTAACAATTAAGACTGGAATACTGGCGGCGCTCAAATCCTCAAAGGCTTGAAGCAAACTTGCCGTAAACTTTCCCTGCTGCGTTAGGGTGCCATCCATATCGGTGGCAATCAGGCGAGACTTTTTGGTGCGATCGCTCGTGATTGCCTGCTCAATTGGGACAAAAACCATAGGATTATTGTGTAATGAGTGCCTTATTTTGAATTTTTATAATTTGTCATGGCAACACTCTCGCGAGACCAGCGTAATTATTACTATCTAATACAAGCCGAACAAGCAGGCATTCATAAACCAATTTTGACAGCGCTGTATGCTGCTCATTCTTCACCGTCTCTTGGGGATGGAGAGACTGGCTTAGGCATTTCTCCAGCTAATCGGATATCGCTAGCACAGGTCAATACCTTTCCTGAACAGGTGCAGTATGCGGCAAATGTTATCCGCGCTCTCATTGAGAGTTTAGTCGATCAGGGCTGGAAAGGGGGCGATCTGTGGGACGCTGAACAAGGTCGCTACACAGACCAATTTCTGCAAAAGGTGGCAAGTGGGTATGCCCCGATTGCCCAGGGGGCACCGCCAAAAGCGATCGCAAGTGAACCAGCGATCGCACGTTTAGAAGCCTCTGACTTCGCTGTGATCAAACAAGCTTACCTGGCTGAATTTGAAGCTGACTTTTCCAGCGCCAACCTACCCCGCAATCTCGCCTATCTCGATCGCGCCCTCCTCTATTTAGTGGATGGCATTCCTGACTACTACGCTGGATTGCCTCATCAACGGGATGCTTTAGTGGAGGGAGTACGCATTTGGCGGGCATTGGATACTCGCGAAGCGGCGATCGCCTCCCTGATACCTCAGACTGAGGCTACCTCAGCAATAGAGGATGAGACTCAACTAGCTCTGCCCCTCAAGCAATTTGTGTTAGGGATTTCTGCCCACTATGGTGGCTATCCCCAACAACGGGAAGCACTGATTCGCGTTGCTCAGTTATGGCGTCAGCTGAGAACACGGGAGGAGGCGATCGCTTCCTTGAAAACTAACGCCTCTCCAGAAGAAAACCTCAGCCTGATTGACCCTGCCCTAATTGCCTTTGCCCAGCGCCTTCCCGATTACTACCAGGGTAAAGGCAGCCAACGCAACGCTCTCACAGAAGCGTTTCGCATCTGGCGTCAGCTTGATTCTCGTGCCACCGCACTAGCTGCCTTAGGTATTAATGCTGAAAGGCTCAATGCCAGTACGGCTAACCAGACAGAGCTGCTGAACCTAGCATCCCAATTGGATCGAGAACTCCTGACCTTTTTGCGTCGGTTGCCTGGAGACTATCAAGAATTTGATCACCAACGGGAAGCCTTAATCCGCTTAGTCCAACTCTGGCGCAGTCTGCCTAGTCGGAATCAAACCGTGGATTCTTTATTGGAAGACCAAAAACGGTTTGAAAAAATCCGCCCCAGTGCCCCAGAAGCACTGCCCAAGCCAGTACCCACCGTCATTCCCAAGCGTCCTGCCCGTTGGACGCCGGATAATATTCAGCTATTTGCTGCAATCATACCGGATGGAAATTTTACCTGGGCCGAGGCTACTCATGGGGGTACCCGAATGCCCCCCAATCAGGTAACGGTGGATGCCATGATTCGGATTGCACAACTGGCACAACGGGCACGCGATCGCATTGGGCGACCGTTAATCGTAACAAACTGGTATCATCCACCTGACCTGAATGGGGCTGTCACAGAAGCAATTTCAACGCGCCATCGAGTTGGAGATGCGATCGACTTTATCTGCGAAGGCCTGACTGGCAATCAACTTTACTGGTTCCTTGAACCCTGGTGGCCTGGTGGCTTAGGCCGTTATACCCAATTTCCCTATCTCTGCCACATTGATGCCAGGGGCTACCGAGCACGGTGGCGAAACTAAGTTAGAAATAAGAGGCGTATGAATCGTTAAGAGTTCAGGGCGTTATTGAATAAGCTAAGACGCATCTAAATTGCATAACCTTGGCGAGGAGATAAAAGCTCTTATTCATAAAAGCCCTCTGACTCCTCGTATAATCTCCGGTGCCCTCTGCCTTATCTCCTCGAAAATGCCACCTTATCTCCTCGAAAATGCAACTAAAATGCCCATTAGCTTAGCATTACCTTTTACAGGGGGTTGGGTGAGAAACATCTGCTGTAGCTTTCTGCGTAACGCCATACCGGACATTAGAAAATTACGGCGTAATTTCTAACCTCTCATGTCTGCCCTAACTATAACCTTGTCTTTCAGTCTTAGTAGAATGCACTCCAGAGGGTGCATTCTTAACCTAAAAACAGACGCTAAGTTCTAGCCAGGAGTGATCATGTCCACCTCTACCCTCTCGATGCAGCCTGCCTTGGTTCAAGCTCCTGTGAAAAGGTATGCTACATCCCTTTCCTCCATTGAGACGACCCCAGAGCCTCATACCTCAGGACTACCCTGGATGTTCGCCTCCATTGCACTTGTGCTACTGCTGATTGGTTTAGCAGTTTATGGCAAACTCAAACTAGACGAAAGCAGTAAGAAGCTCAAGTTTGAGCAGTATAAAACTAAAGATCTACAGAAGAAATTAAAATTGGCTCTAGATACAATCCAAAAAATGGAAAAGAATCCGGACTTAATTCACTCTCGTGAATTTAATCTGGATTACTTAAGAATGCGAATGGAAGAAGAAGTCTTCCATTTCGCCATTATCAACCAGATCAAGATAAAAGTCAAACAGATCATCAGTGTAGCCCTGCGACCGAATCAGAAGGAACAAACCGTGATTGGCATTGCGGGTACGGGGCGTCAAGTGGATGAAACTTTTGATGTGATGTACGAAACAGAAAGCGGAGGAAAGCGAACGCTGCGAGTGCTTTTCCGAATACAGATTATTCTAATGAAATTACCCACCCAGGCAACCTCCGCCACAATTAGCCAGATTATTGATTGTATTGAAACATTCCTTAACCCTGATGACGATCGCGAAAGCTGGCAACCGACGATTCAAGGGCGCATTGTTTTTATCCGTTGGGATCAGAAGGCAAAGCCGACGCCTCTACTGGTGCTAGAGCAATCTAGTGAAGGGGTCAATGTAACACTAAGAACTAAGCGAGCAGGTCTTCAGTAACGTGATCAATTCCCAATTCCCAATGAATTAGGATTTTTACTCGTCAATAGCCTTACTCACTCTTGGGATGAGGCTTGTTCCAAACCGAAATTATCAAAAGATATCTGCTGGGTCTGCTGCCTGTAGTTTCCGAACTGCGATCGCGCCAGAAATCGTACACATCACAAGGGTCAGAATTAAGACGGTTATCGCTCTCGCCAAGGTCATCACCATCGGCAGATTAGTCGCACTTTTTGTCAAAGCATACAGCCCCATACCAACAGCCACGCCCGGAAAATACCCAAAAATTGAAAGAATCAGCGCTTCTTGAAATACCACTATTAATAAGTAACTATTTTTATAGCCCATTGCTTTAAGCGTGGCATACTCTGGTAAATGGTCGGTAACGTCCGTATATAGAATTTGATAAACAATGACTATACCAACGAGAAAACCCATCCCCGTACCAAGGGCAAAAATAAAACCAATGGCTGTTCCTGTTTCCCAGTAATTTTTCTCAAAATCTATAAATTCTTGCTTTGATAAAATTTTGATGTCTTTCGGTAATTCCCGCTCTAGATTACTGATGACACTTTCTAGGTCAGCCCCCTCTTTCAATTTTATAATTCCAATATCAATAACTCCCCTGTTTCGCTTAGGAAATAGGCGTAAAAAGTTAATATCGCTTGTAACAATATTTCCATCCGCACCGAAGGAAACCCCTAACGTGAATAACCCC
>NZ_DATNPA010000157.1:0-16184 GCF_036703385.1 Allocoleopsis sp.
AGCATTTTGTTTGGTTGAGCTTTAACTTTTGGCTGGATTTATCTTAAGCGCCGCCTACTCAATTTGAGGGAGGCGGCTATTGGCTTGAAGATTTGGCATAATCCTGTACTGTTGAGTGACCCGGATGGCGCTTATTATAGACTTCAGGCTTGATGCCTAAAATTTCCCATCCTCAAGCCAAAGTTACTGAATCAGCTACTATGCGAACTTATTATTGCGGCGAAATTAGAAAGGAAAATATTGGAGAGACAGTTACCCTATGTGGATGGGTAGACCGTCGCCGCGATCACGGGGGTGTGATTTTTTTAGATTTGCGCGATCGCTCCGGGCTTGTCCAAGTTGTGAGTGACCCCCAGCGCACCCCAGATTCCTACAAAGATGCAGAGGCCTTGCGGAATGAATACGTTGTTAAGGTTACGGGTCGAGTCACGACGCGTCCAGAAGACTCTCTGAACCCCAAACTGCCGACTGGCGAGGTAGAAGTTTATGCGGATCAGATCGAACTGCTCAATAGTCTCAGCAAGCAGCTACCCTTCCAGGTTTCAACGGCGGATACTTCAGAAATCCGAGAAGAGTTACGGTTGAAGTATCGCTATTTGGACTTAAGACGCGATCGCATGAGCCGTAATCTGCAACTGCGTCACCAAGTCGTCAAAGCGATGCGCCGCTACCTAGAAGATGAGCAAGGTTTCATCGAGGTTGAAACTCCAGTCCTCACCCGTTCCACCCCTGAAGGTGCCAGAGATTATCTGGTACCCTCTCGTGTCAATCCAGGGGAGTGGTACGCCCTACCCCAATCCCCCCAACTCTTCAAGCAGTTGTTGATGGTATCCGGTTTTGACCGATATTATCAGATTGCCCGTTGCTTCCGAGATGAAGACCTCAGAGCTGACCGACAGCCAGAATTTACTCAATTGGACATGGAAATGAGCTTCATGTCCCAGGAAGAGCTTCTCCAGCTCAATGAAGAGTTAGTTTCTTACATCTTCAAAACTGTTAAAGGTATCGAGTTGCCACGGCCTTTCCCACGCCTCACTTATGCTGAAGCAATGGAGCGCTACGGTAGTGATAAACCAGACACACGCTTCGGGTTAGAACTCGTTAACGTTTCTGATTTGCTCAAAGACTCTGGTTTTAAAGTCTTTTCCAGTGCTGTTGCCAGTGGGGGCATTGTCAAAGTGTTGCCCATTCCTGGCGGCAATGAGGCAATTTCCAACGTGCGGATTAAAACCGGTGGTGACTTATTTAAAGAAGCCTGTGAAGCTGGTGCCAAGGGTCTTGCCTATATCCGAGTGCGCGATGATGGTGACATCGACACAATTGGAGCCATTAAAGACAACCTAACCGATGCACAAAAGCAGGAATTGCTGGTACGTACAGGAGCTAAACCCGGTCATCTTTTGCTATTTGGAGCGGGTGCAGCTGATATGGTTAACAAAACTCTAGACCGACTGCGCGGTGCGCTTGCTCGGGAACTGGGATTAATTGACCCGGATAAGATTAATTTGCTTTGGGTAACAGACTTCCCCATGTTTGAGTGGAATGCGGATGAGAAACGCTTAGAGGCGTTGCATCACCCGTTTACCGCTCCTCACCCCGATGATTTGGCTGACTTAAAAACCGCCAGAGCACAAGCCTATGACTTGGTTTACAACGGTTTTGAAGTGGGCGGCGGGAGTCTGCGGATTTACCAGCAGGACATTCAACAGCAGGTGTTTGAAGCGATCGGTTTGTCAGCAGAGGAAGCTCACAATAAGTTTGGGTTTTTGCTGGAGGCGTTTGAATATGGCGCACCCCCTCATGGCGGGATCGCCTACGGGTTAGACCGGTTAGTGATGCTGATGGCTGGTGAAGAATCGATTCGGGATGTGATTGCATTCCCGAAAACACAGCAAGCGAGTTGTCTGCTTACTGATGCTCCGGCTGCGGTGGATGCAAAGCAGCTCAAAGAATTGCAGGTTACTTCGACCTATAAACCGAAAAGTAAAGAATAAAACAGGCGCAGGAATTTCTGGTTCTCCTGTTTTGGAAGGCGGGGTATACCTTGCCTTCCCTCCTAACTTGATCAATTAGCTTATTAAGTTATTTACACTGCTGGGCTGGAGTAGTTGTGATCAGCTGTCGTGCCTGGAACAAGCATATCTTCAAGGCGGGTAATAGGTAATGGGAGATGGATTACCTGATAGGGAAAGAATTTCACTCACTGATCAATTCTCGATTACCCATTAGCAATGAGTGCAACTGGTATACGCGACAGCGTATAAATCTATGAAAAGCTCCTAGAGCGCATAAACTAGGAGCTTGTTGTCCTATCGTTAGCACTGCCCTCATTACTTTGGACTTGCCTAATGAAACCTTATCACCCGAAATAGAGTGAATCGTCTATCGAAAGTTATGGTTCTTGAGATACACAAGACGTCAATAAAAAACTGGGTGGCTTTAAGAGCAACCCAGTTTAGTGTTTAAGGCCGACTGAATCAGTTTGCCTGCTCAAATCAATTAAGCGATCGCAGCTTTCTTGATAGTCGCCGTCAGTTCACCTTTAGCATACTTAGCCGCATACTCTTCAAGGCTTACTTGTTTGATCTTGCTCGCATTGCCAGCAGTACCAAACTGCTGATAGCGCTCAGCACAAACTTTTTGCATGTAGGTGATGGAAGGCTTCAGGAAGTGACGGGGGTCAAACTCCTTAGGATTTCCAGCCAACGCTTCGCGTACAGCAGCGGTAATAGCTAGACGGTTATCAGTGTCAATGTTCACTTTCCGAACACCGCTCTTGATGCCTTTTTGAATTTCTTCGACCGGCACACCATAAGTTTCAGGAATGGCACCACCGAACTCGTTAATCATTGCTAGTAGGTCTTCAGGCACTGAAGAAGAACCATGCATTACCAAGTGGGTGTTAGGCAGACGGCGGTGGATTTCTTCAATCCGGCTGATGGCTAAAATTTCACCCGTCGGCTTACGTGTGAACTTGTAAGCACCGTGGCTGGTACCAATCGCAACAGCTAGGGCGTCAACTTGAGTTTGCTCCACGAAGTCAACCGCTTGGTCGGGGTCGGTTAGCAGTTGAGAGTGGTCAAGCTTGCCCTCAAACCCGTGACCATCTTCAGCTTCGCCCATGCCAGTTTCCAAAGAACCCAAGCAGCCGAGTTCACCTTCAACGCTAGCACCGATCGCATGAGCCACTTTTACCACTTCACGAGTTACGTTAACGTTGTACTCGTAGCTGGCTGGGGTCTTTGCATCAGCTTCTAGAGAACCATCCATCATCACACTGGTAAAACCGTTTTTGATGGCGGAGTAGCAAGTGGCAGGCTCGTTACCATGATCTTGGTGCATCACGATGGGAATGTGGGGATAGGTTTCCACCGCAGCCAGAATCAGGTGACGGAGGAAGTTTTCGCCAGCGTACTTGCGAGCACCACGAGAAGCCTGGAGAATCACAGGGCTATCGGTTGCATGGGCAGCCTGCATGATGGCTTGGATCTGCTCCATGTTGTTGACGTTGAACGCCGGAATGCCGTAACCATTTTCAGCCGCATGATCGAGCAGCAGTCGCATTGGTACGAGCGCCATAATAGTCCTCCTAACTTTTGGTTCGTTGTCAGCTTTAATTCTTACGACAATCTTAAGATAGTTTATCAGTTTATAAGCAATTATCTCTAGGCATTCTAAAATAAGCCTTACTAATATAATTAATAATTGCTAGCTATACCTGCCTATGGGTCGCCCGGGATTCGAACCCGAGACCAATCGGTTAAAAGCCGAATGCTCTACCGCTGAGCTAGCGACCCGAAATGTGTGTGTTAAGCACACGATTTCTAACTTTAGCACGACTATAGAAAAAAGGTCAATTAAAAATCACAAGAAATTTACCGTGATGCTGAAAGACGCCTCATAGCTGCCTCCAGGCGGTAATTCGGAGAGATGTTCCCCTGTGTTGAGAGCGTTGCGGGGAGCGCTCCAAGGCTCTAGGCAATAAAAGTTTTTGCCCTTAACCGTCCAAAAGACCAGGGTAGAGTAGAGGTCACTGTAACCCAGTGCGATTTTGAAGGTGCGTCCCTTATCTGTCACACTTGCAGAGCGCTCAGTGATCTGCCGGAAGACCAGATCGAGTTCATCACGGCTTAAATCGAAACTACCCGAAAATTGATGAATTTCTTTAGTAATTTGATCTTGATACTCAGAGGCCGGAATCTCAAACTCTAGTTGGGTCTTATCTGACGTTAAGAAGTAGGGATGCAGACCACTAGAGAAAGGCATTGGATCGTTTGAATGATTGGTGTAGCGCTGCTGAATCTCTAAGGTATTGTCTTTGAGCTGGTAGGTAAAGGCGAGTTGGAAGTCAAAGGGGTAAACCGATCGAGTCTGGTCGTTACTATCGAGGACTAGAGTCAGGCTGACTGGATTTTTGGTAGCCTCCGAGGATTCTGTGACTTTCCAAGGCAAATCACGGGCAAAGCCATGCTGTTTGAGCTGGTACTGTTGACCTTTGTGGGTGTATGTATTGTTGGGTAAATTACCGCAAATGGGGAACAGAAGCGGGATGCCGCCCCGCACGCTTAAGTTAGGGTCAGCAAAGCGATCGCTGTCTAGGTAGAGGATCTCGTGTTCTTGGAGGCTCCAGTGGGTAATGATGGCACCGCGTTCTGGTACGACTTCCAGTCGAGACTGAGCCTGTTCATTAGTGAGAATGTAGGTTTCGTATTGTTTTTGTTGTATTGCGATCGCACACACAGGCGTCTTTCTCCCAAAAAAGCGGCTGTTCATCGGCTAGCTACATCAGAACTTTAACAAACTCTTGTCAGAAAACCACTGTCAGCTTCACCACTTTTTTACAAGGTATTTTTTAGGCTATTGGGATGCACTGATGGTTGGCACTTAGAGTTCTACGCACCTACAGGTGCCACTGTTGCCCCAAGTTAAGTCTTAATTTTAAATTTTTTCCTATATTGTGACATAGATCACAATAAAAACGTGTGGAAAATCACATAGAGCGATTGACACAAATCAATGGTCAGAGGCCCAAAAAGCAGGATATTGTTAACAATCCCCTATTAGCGATGTCCTGGTTTCATGATTCGCACGCTTGTCCAATCGGCTTTTCAAACGGGTTGCCTCAGTGTGGCTTCGGAAGGTCTAATCCGTCAGGTACTGGAAATGAAGGGTTACGAGGCATCAGATTTAGAAGCGCTAACAGCTCTCTATGAGGCCGTGAATTCCGGTCGAATTCAGAGAGAAGCGAGTGATAGTTGTGCGATGACATTGATGCCGCTGAGTCGTTAATACTAGAAGGCTTTACCCTTGCTTTTGCTTGAGTAACCGTTTATGACGAACACTTCAGCTCTTTAATGTGCATCGGCTCAATCTTAACTTAGGGAGACAAGCAGAGCGTTCATCCTGCAAGTTTCCAAGGGGGCAAAGAACTGGAGATGTTCTGAGGGTAAACACCCTCCTGGTCATCTAGGAGCAGCCTGAGGCAACGTACAGCCTTGTAAAGATTGGGGAGACTCTTCGGTGGTGTGATGAGGCACAAGAAGCTGATACAGGGGACGGGTATGCTTCACTAGACACCCTTAGGAGGACAGTTCAACATTGGACAACGATGAACTCTACTGAAGCGGATTTCTCAGCTGTAAGGTGGTGGAGGCAGTAGGGAGGAGAAAGCTGAAACTCCTTTTAGGGTAGCTATCGCGGATATTTAGAGCGTTCTCTGTGGCTATGTTAACCCTCCAGCCAAGAAATCCAGGTCACGATCATCTTAGCGGTGTCCCTTTGGGCGATGAGGTTGAGAAAAAAATAAAAGTACTTACCCTCACCTTCAGCAGATAGCATGAGGAGTATGTCACAATAGCTATGTCTGTACCTCAGACATCCATGTACCCCTAGTAGACCAGGATTTTTACCTGGGAAAAGTGCGCTTGTCGCAATGGCGGAACTCATTTGTGCCTTAGAAAAATTTCGGCTCCCTGCCGATGCCAATTGGTTAAAAATCCCTATCTACTCTCAGGGCAAATTGCTCTCCATCATTGCCTTGCTCAGAGTTTTACAGACTGCTCATGCACTTGAATAAGGATACCCCTAGTTGCTTTCTATCGTTGAAGGTACTAAAGTCACTCTCAAGATTGCTGTTGAATGCAAGCCAAACGTTTAAGCGCTGAAGGGGAACGATCATGGAGGAATCTTACCTTTGAGGATGAGAAACCTACCAGGTTAGCCCCCCGTCAAGCTCAAAAGGAAGCTGTATCCCCTACAAAAGGAACTGCTTGCTTCTTCACATACATATTGGAAGAGTTATTTGCTCAGGAGAAGCCAAATATGCTACACCGCAAGATTTATCAACTTTGTTGCGATGGTCGTGAAATCTGTGTTTTCTTGCGGGACCAGCAACGTTGGATTGAACGCGCTCGAATTGTTGATATAGAAGGCGATTTAGTTACTATTCGTTATGAAACTGAGGAAGAAGATGAACTCAGTTCCTGGGAAGAAATGGTTCGCCTAGAAAGTATTGGTTCTGTAACTCAGAAACTGGCTTCTGTACCGAGAGGGAACTTTGAACCCTTGGTGTCTGACGATTGCCCAGAAGCAGAACAAATCCACCCGCGTTCCCAAGACTCAAATCAAGACTAGTTTCAAAAATGAGTCGCTTGTTGGTTGCCCAAGAGTTCAAATTAACAACCTTTGAATTCTCTAAAAAGCTACAGACAGGATTGCATGAATCCGCAGTAGAATTTCTGACCCAATAGCAAGGCTTTAAGCGAGTCTAAATTCGATCAAAAGTAGCGTAATCCTGAACTTAGCCCAGTGTGGAACATTCTACACTGGGCTAAATGTTGGGTACTGGGCTAAATGTTGGGTTTATTTCAAAGACGCGAAGAGGATTATGATGTCGGTGAGGGGGATTCAGCTGCTTCAAAAACAGGACAGTATCCTTCTGGTGTCACCTTAAAGCCATACAGGGGAGAGGCGGGATTCCAGCAGCGCTGGCCTCGTTGGTGGCGGCAGTTCCCACAGCAGTCGATGTTCACCGGTACCCTAGTATTACTGGCTTGAGTGAGAAGTTCTCGTTGGGACAATCCCCGCAATACAATTTCTTCCCCCTGCCATCTGGCTTCTACCAAACCTGTATCAGCGAAATCTTGCCAGCGAGGGTCAGCCGCGATCGCTTCTGGAAGGGTAATGGTGACCACCGTTCCCAACTCGGTCAGTTCGCCTTCATAGTTCGCTTCTGCGGGGGCTGCCGGTTGGATAAACGTTTCTCCAATTGGCAAGTCTACCAGAGTTCCTGAGGATGGGGAATGGAGGTGGTATCGATTTTGCAACTCCTCTAACCCGGTCAAGTCAGCGAGGTAGGTCGGGGAACCGTGAATAAAAATGACGTGCTGGGGACGGAGATTATGAATTAACTGGGTGGTTCCCAGGCGATCGCCGTGTTGAGCGAGTAGATAAGTTTCGATGTCAGCGAGTTCAACGTTGTCTCTAGTCGGATATCTGGGATGTTCGGGTCGCAGCATGACCGGAGGACTGGCTTCTGGATGCCAGTAGCCGCTCACATCAGCCGCGTCATCGGTGATGACAATACAAGGAGATTGACCGATAGAAGCGAGCTGCCGTTCATCCAATCGACGCACACGAGGGCGTACTCGCTCATCCCAAAATAGGGGTTGATGGCGGGCAAAGTTTTGTACTGATGTAGGGAAATGAGGCAAAAGTTCTAAGTAAGCATCACAACCTGCCGCGACAGAGCCTTCGACCCAAATATCCAGGTTACGGCCTGTGAAGTGGTGATGACTCCGCAGCAGCATCAGGATTTCTTGACCCAGCCCCAAACTGGATACAGGTAGCAAGACGGAGTAGTTTTGTGCGATCGCCCGATCAATTCGTTCTACGAGTTGATTTTCCTGTTGCCGTCGGTGTGGATGTCGCGCCGAGCCGTAAGTGCCTTCTACAATCAGCACATCAGGCTGCATCCCCCGCAAAGACTCAATCGACAATCCCTCCACTAACCGCGAGTTAGATAGGAAAAAATCACCCGTATAAAACAGTCGGTATGTTTTCTTCGGTGTCGTGTAAGTGAGCAAAAAAGCCGTAGCCCCCGGCAGGTGCCCAGCCGGAAATAATTCTGCGCTCAATCCGTCGCAGAATTCAACCGGCGATCGCGAAGGTAATGCCTGACAGAATTTTGGTATTTTTTGTGGCGGCAACTCCGACCAGTTGAGTGGCAAAAGTTGAGTTGTTACTTCGCTGGCGTAGATAGGTAATTGTGGAAAAGCGTGGTGGAGAGCTAGTAACCCCTGAGCATGATCGGAATGGGCGTGGCTGCACAGTACAAAATCTGCTGGTGGATTCGAGCTAGCTTGTAGGGGCGAAATATTCTCCAATCCACAGTCTAGGAGGATGCGGTGTGGCCCCATTTGCACCAATAAACAAACGCCCTCGGCACCATGACCTACAGCATAGGGGAAACAAGCTAATTGATCATCCTCACACAAGGATGCCATTGGGCGTTGATGGCTCATGAACGGTCAGAGAGTCGCACTCAATAATCAGCTATTTACTATTCGCCTTGGGCTTATTGTCCCCGCTCTCGGCGTTAATTGAGTTGGGACAACTGACTACAGATGACTTTTCTGTTGATTAACCCTCCAGAGAGCTGTTGGCTGACAAGATGAGGTAATCCTCTTCCCAACGATGCCTTTTGCCTTTGCGAACATGAGTTTTTTCACCGAACGCTAGTGCGTTCCGCTACGCTAAATTCTTATTTAGCCAAAATCTAATAGCATCACGCGACGTTAGCTTCCCTCACTACCGCTACGCGATCGCGATCGGCAGTACCTATAGCTTTCTGTCCTAGGAAGACTTTTTCTCCTATTCCCCTGCCTGAACGTTAACTCTTGTTCGCTCCCACTTCTAGCGTCTCTCTAGGGGCTTGCGAGGAGAGTTCAACCTCGCTTTATAATTTCACCTGCTATGCAGGTCAGCGAATAGTTGTTCTGTATCCATCGTATCACATTTTTTTGTAATCATAGGATACATACTTTGACTGTTCACATTCGCTAGCCAAGAAAAATTAACTCGCTATAGAGCTTGCGAGTTGCCTATTATTACCAACTTTCTATCTCAACGCCGTGAGGGTAGGACGGCGTAGAAATTCCAGCGTAATTAGCTAGAGCATCATCTTAGTGGGCAGAACCGTTACCGTGATAGTTATCTGAATCGTAAAATCCGTTTTTTGTACCGAAAATCAGGGACGACACTGTAAAAACGATGGTCAGTATCACTAAAACCAGTTTGAAATCCATTTGTTTAATTACCTCCTCTCTCTCAATCCCATACTAAGGACTTAAGGGCTTTTTAATGATGAATCTTGATTTATCATCAGCTCAAATTGTAGAACCGAACTGGCTCGCCCGTCTATCTACTGAGGTGGCACCCGATCTAGTCGGTTGCACGTTGGTGCGTCAGTTCAGTGATGGAACAATGCTGCGGGGTATGATTGTGGAAACTGAAGCCTATGGCCTTAACGACCCAGCCTGTCATGGGTATCGGCGTCGAACACAACGCAACGGTGCGATGTTTGGGCCTGCAGGTCGTACTTATGTTTATTTAATTTACGGGGTCTATTATTGCCTAAATATCGTTACAGATCAGGATGAAGTTCCCAGTGCTGTATTGATTCGTGCTTTGCAGTTAGAGTCTATCCCTAGCTGGATTGAGCCGTGCGATGAGCCTATCCCCCGTACTGCCCAGCAGAACTTGAGCAGTAGGGTGGGACATAACGCGAGAACACAACGTACAAAACTGCATCGACTTGCAGCTGGCCCTGGTAAACTCTGCAAGGCTCTGCAAATTGACTTGACGCTGAATGCTCAACTCTTACAAGTGGGTCAACCCCTGTGGTTGGAACACCGTCCGCCGCAATTTTTCCCCAACCTAATCCAGACTACGCGGATTGGGTTGTCACAAGGAGCGGATTTGCCGTGGCGGTGGTACTTGAAAGACTGCCCAGCCGTTTCTAAGCTGTAGATTACCTTTGCACTTTCTAGATGACAATTTCTTGCCCTCGCTCTGTGAAGCGAACATTCTTAATCTTCAATCGAGAGTTATTAGTTAGGGTTTTACGTAGGCTACCGAAAAGGGCAAATTGTTCGCAGCTAGAGAGGGAAACAAACTGCCGTCGCGAATTGGGCGACAAGCGGAAATCGACGGTGGCGACACGACTTTTTGGGTTAACCTGGACGCGATAGCCAGCCAGATCAAAGTCGCCGGAGTCAGCTTGCCTTAAGACTTGTCCAACAGCGGCATCTACGACACTCGTGGCGGGGACAGCCACTTTTTCCGCAACTAGAGTTTGACACTGATTATCGGCTTGATAGATGTTAAGTGTAACTTTACCCTTGCCTTGGGGACTAGCTCCAGTAGCGTTTAAGGGTTGACTGGCGACAGGTATTTCCTGCTGTGGTTGGGCAGGTGTTGAAGCTGCTCTGGCAGACAACCCTGTGGAAGCCGTACTGCCCGTTTCAGTGGTAGGTGAGTTGGCGTTGTTACTTGGCTGATTGTTGGGAGAAGAGGCACAACTATTGAGACTGAGAACGATTAACCCAGTGATGAGGGGAGTTAAATATTTTTTGAGCCGGTTCATCGCTAAAACATCTGTCATGAGAAGAAGTTGATTAGGGAAGGCTTGGAAATAGTTCAGGGCTAGTCGTCAGTGGAAGGATATAACTGACGACTGAATCAATGCCCTGCGATCAGTTCCCATTTGCCAATTCCCGTTGGGAAATGTAACTGTTAGAGGCTAATATTGACTTACTGATGTCTTGACGCGATATCAGTGAAGATTTCTGTGGTTTTTATGGACCGAAGTCCATCAATTGGTAGTAGCAAGCTCCTGAGCGCCTGATGAGCCTCGGCTCCCAGCGCGAGGGAGCTGAAGGAGATTGTATGCTTACTCAAGACAGTTGTCTTGCACTGTCACATCATGCTGATTATTTTCAGTTCAAGGGGGAACAGGACTTACGCCGATATCCCCCCAACCCTCCGTGACTCCGAGTGATGGAGGTGCTACAACGGCTGACATCCTGGGTATTCAGTAACTGGGGTGAAAATTCTAGGCTTAGCAGCTTTGGACGGGGAAAATAGCAGGTTGGAACTATCTCTAAAAGTTAGGCGATGCGTGCTTACACATTGAAAAGAACTGAGTAGAGTTCCTAAGAACGCGTAGCGCCCGCACGCCGCAGGGAAAGCACAACCAAAGCGTCGGGGAAAGGAAAGCAAATGAGCGGTTTGGCAGAAGCTAATGATCCACCACGCCCTTAATAGAGGTGCATTGTTTCAGGCTTTCCCTCCTCATCTGTGCATCTTTTTAGCCGACATAATCCATATTGTGAACTATTACGGCAATTCGTTTCTTGATTTGCTCCACAAGAATTAGACAAATCAAGATGTTGAGGAGTAAACACTGGAAGTAATCCAAACAACAAAGGTTTCATTCTCTGACACCTAAGTATGTCAAATTAAGGAGGAAAAGCGAATTTTTATGTGACCAAAATCGACTAATCACACCTGGAAGCAATCGCTATGGCTGTCCAAACACAAACAGAGTGTCTCATTACCCTCGAGAACATTAATAAGTCCTACCAACAGCCCAATGCTCAAAATAGACAAATTCTGTATCAGAATTGTCCGTTAGTCGGTTTAAATCCGGGCGTTGCAATTGTCTCTCAAAGTTTTGCTAATTGGCAACCAGTTATTATTGGAGCCATTTTAATGGCTTTGCGTGTGCTTACGCCTCTGGTTCTCTTTTTAACGTGGACGGTGTCCGTCGGGGTAACAATTGACCGAAATCCTCGCTTAGCTCAAATATTACAATTTTTAGTGGCGATTGGGGCTTCTGTTCCAGCAAGGGCGCTGTTTCTCGTTTTGCTCCTCGGTCTCACTCAGATTAACGGAGGTTTGCAAATTGGGTCTATCGTCCTGATGATGTTAGAAACAATGTGGTATGTACTATTTAATGTAATAGCAGGAGAACAGTCGATTCCCTCCGCTCTGTTTGAAATGGTACGGGTCTATAAACTGTCCCGTTGGCAGCGTGGGCAGACCGTGATTCTGCCGGGGATTTTTCCCTATTTGATTACTGGCATTATTCCCGTTGTTGATGGCGATTGGAATGCCAGTAGTGTCAGCGAATATATCGACTTTAAAAGTCGAGGAGTCGAGACGTCAGGTTTGGGTGCAACTATTTCTCAATCGACCGAAACTGGAAATTTTCCATTACTCCTAGCGGCTACCGCCATAATACATATCTGAATGGTGGTGCTCACCAATCGCTTAGTCTGGCGACTTCTTTATCGCTTGGCTCAAGAAAAATATCAATTACTCGCTTAAAGTAACTAAAAATGTACCCGATGAATGACGACAAAATCTCTCAACTACGAATGTTGTATGGACGATTTACTGACTGGTAATTATTGCGATTATCAGTTTTGAATTTATCGATTCTATGGATCGAAGCCCATTCTTTAACAATAGTAATTTCCTGAGTGCTGGATGAGCCTTCTCTCCCGCACAAGGGAGAATTAGGAGGTTTTATGCTTACTCAAGACGTTCGCAATACACTTTTTGATGTTGCTGACTTGAACCAGCTGAAATCAGCATTAAGTCGATTACCTGCGGTGGATGTGGGGGAGTTTATTTCTGATCTGTCCCCAGAACGGAGAGCGATCGCATTTCGCATCCTCAAGAAAGATCAAGCGATTAGTGTCTTTGAATACTTGCCACCAGATATTCAGGAAGAATTAATCGGTTCTCTACACGATACGCAGGTATTTCAGATTGTCGAAGCGATGAGACCTGACGATCGCGCAGAATTATTTGATGAGTTGCCTGCTGGGGTCGTAAAACGGCTTTTACAACGACTCAGTCCCACCGAACGACAGGCGACGGCGCTGATTTTAGGGTATGCCGAAGGCACCGCCGGACGCGTGATGACGACGGAATTCGTACAGTTGCGGGGAGGCTTAACGGTTGGAGAAGCGCTCAATAAGATACGTCTGACTGACCAAGACAAGGAAACGATTTACTATGCGTATGTCACTGATGACAACCATAAACTGGTTCGAGTCGTGTCCCTACGGCAGCTGTTGTTTTCGCTTCCCGACGCCCTCATCCGCGATATTGCCAGCGATCGCTTAATCAAAGCCCGCACTGAAATGCCTCAGGAAGAGGTCGCCCAGCTGATGAAGCGCTATGACTTGCTGGCGCTACCTGTTGTTGACCGCGAAGATCGATTGGTGGGGATTGTCACGATTGATGATGTCGTAGACATCTTAGAGGAAGAAGCGACAGAAGATATTCAGAAACTGGCAGGGGTAAGTGGTGGTGACGAAGCGGCCTTATCCCCTCCCTGGACAACCATTCGCAAGCGCCTACCTTGGTTAGTGGGCGTAATGGGATTGTATATCGGAGCAGCGAGTGCGATCGCTCCGTTTCAAAAGGTGATTTCCCTGGTACCTGTGTTAGCTGTCATCATGCCTATTTTTTCCAATACGGGGGGTACCGTGGGAATTCAAGCGTTAACCGTGACTATCCGAGGGCTGGGAATCGGAGAGGTAACCCCCAAAGATACCTTGAAGATTCTGCGTAAGGAAATTCTCGCCGGTTTTGGCACAGCCCTATCTTTAGGTCTCACTATGATTGGTCTATCACTCATTTGGGCACCTCCCCAAGAACGTTGGGTGGCATTAGTCGCAGGACTAGTCATGGCGATGAATGTCTTTGTAGCGGTCACATTGGGAACATTGCTACCAATGGCAATGAAGCGGCTAAAACTCGATCCAGCACTGATTAGCGGGCCCCTGCTAACCACGATGCTGGATGCTGTGGGTTTTATAATTTTCCTATCGCTAATTTCGGTCTCCTTAAATGTTCTCCATTTAAGTCCCTGACCGAAAATTGGCAGCTAGTCATTTTAGCTCTAAATGTGGGGCAGGCAGGATGCCTACCCCACAATATATTTGATTGACACCAGTGGGATTTGGCTAAAGGTGTTGAGGTTAGATTTGCTAGGGTCGCAGGTAGTAATACCGACTCTATAACAGACTATTCATCGTGAGCAAAGCGGTGGAAGAGGTAGTCCAAAGCGTGATTTCGCAGCTTGTAATATTGTGGGTCTTCCATAATCCGGGCGCGATCGCGCGGACGTGGGAAAGGAATCTCCAGAATCTCACCGATTTTAGCCGCAGGCCCATTAGTCATCATCACCAAGCGATCGGCTAGGAATAGTGCTTCATCAATATCGTGGGTAATCATCAAAACAGTGCAACGATGATCATTCCAAATTTTCAGCAGTTCTTCCTGTAACTCTTCCTTGGTGATGGCATCCAACGCACCGAACGGTTCATCCAGAATTAACACTTGGGGGCGAACCGCTAAAGCTCGTGCAATGGAGACCCGTTGTCTCATCCCGCCAGACATTTGCGGCGGTTTTTTATCAGCTGCTTCTGACAGTCCCACCATTGCTAGATGTTCCCGCACGATCGCTCTTTTTTCAGCCTGAGATTTGTTAGGGTGAACAGCGTGAACAGCTAAGTAGATATTTTCAAAAGCAGTCCGCCAAGGCAAGAGAGCATAGTTTTGGAAAACTACCATTCGGTCTGGCCCTGGCTTGGTAATGCGCTTCCCTTGCACTCGCACTTCTCCCTCAGTGGGAAAGGCAAAACCCGATACCATGTTGAGGAGCGTTGATTTGCCACAACCCGAGTGACCAATCACACAAATAAATTCGCCTTCGTCTACCGTCAGGTTAACGCCGTCGAGTACGGTGAAAGAGCCTTTCTTGGTCGGATAGACCTTGGAAACATTCTCAATGGTTAGGAAGGACTGACGCTTAGCGGCAGTTGCTGCCGACTGTCGCGCTTTAACAGTTGAGGTATCGCTAAAACTGAGAGGGCGGTTAAGCATCGGTTTGGTTGTAATAAAGGGTTGAAGGTTGAGGGTTGAAGGTTGAAGGTTGAAGGTTTAGAGGTTGAAGGTTTAGAGGTTGAAAAAACGGGTTAAACTGCTAACCTGCAACCCCAAAACCTGCAACCCTCTAAGCGGCTACACTAGGACGTGAATCGAGGACAACTTCCGCGATGCTAAAATCGCGTTTGATCTTCAGGCTGTTGAGATAGCTAATCGGGTCTTCGGCATTAAAGGGGATACCGTCAAATAGTTGAATCCCGCCTTTGGTGTAACTAATATCAACTAGACCCAGTTCTCGTGCGGCGATGCTGAACACACGCACTCGACACACCCGTTCCAGGATTTCCACCCAGTTTCTGGGGAAGGGAGTGTGGTCCCAACGCGCCAACTGGGTCATGTGCCAAAGTTGCTCGGTGCGACTAGGGCGATTGACGCCTTCTCCGTAGAACAGGTGATGCGCATACTCGCGCATGGGTTTATCCAGGCTACAGGTAGAGGCGTTGGGGTCTCCCATGTGAATATAGTTAAGATCGGTACTCACATACTCCCGTCCAGCTGTAATCTGACGTACCTCTTCGTCATTGGCTGGATCGGCACAGTACCGACAAGCCTCTAGCATCGCTTTGACTAAGGCAATATGGGTGTTGGGATAAGTGTCCGCCCAGTCTTCGCGCACACCCAGTACTTTTCCTGGATGTCCAGGCCAAAGCTCTAAATCTGTGGCTACCGTAAAACCAACTCCTTCCATCGCCGCCCGGATGTTCCAGGGTTCCCCTACGCAGTAACCATCGAGGCTTCCCGCTTGCAGATCGACGACCATCTGGGCTGGAGGGATAGTCTTGAGTTCTATATCCCGGTCTGGGTCGATACCACCAGCCGCCAACCAGTAGCGCAGCAGCAGATTGTGCATCGAGGAGGGATGAACCATCCCCATTCTGTGCTGTTGAGCTGGGGAATCCAACAGCATCTTTTTAAAATCAGTGAGGGTATGTATCCCCTGGTCGTAAAATCGCTTATCTAGGGTAATGCCATTGCCATTGCGAGTCATGGTTAGGGCAGTGACGACTGGCAAGGGTCGGATGTCATTTCCTCCCAAGGTTAACCACAAGGGCATCCCGGATGGCATTTGGGCGGCATCTAAATAGCCACCGCTCATGCCATCGACAATGCCGCGCCAGCTGGTTTCACGCACAAGGTTAACTTCGTCTAAGCCATGT
>NZ_DATNPA010000158.1:0-19776 GCF_036703385.1 Allocoleopsis sp.
AAGTTTCCCCTTCCCGGATTATCCGCCGCAATGCTGCCAGAGTTGGGGATGCGATCGTGGTTACAGGCATTCATGGTGCCTCGCGAGCCGGGTTAGAATTACTGCTCAACCCAGAGTTAGGGGAAAATTTGAGTGAACAGGAGCGCTCGCGTTTAATCCAACCTCACCAACGCCCCAAACCCAGATTAGATGTCCTACCTACTCTTTGGGAAATTTTAGATGCCCAATCCTTACCTCCCCTAACCCACCAAGAGCAACAGTCTCTCTTGATCTTCCCCCCTTACCAAGGGGAGACTGAGGGGGGTCCAGGGGGGGAACCAACATCCAAAATCCAGGCGGCGGGAATGGATAGTAGCGATGGTTTAGCTGACGCCATTGTCCAAATTTGTCGTGCTAGTGGCGTTGGAGCAACAGTTGAGCGAACTTCGATTCCTTTACCATCAGATTTGAGTAAGTTTGTATCTCCCCAGCAAGCGATCGAGTGGGCATTGTATGGTGGTGAAGATTTTGAACTGGTGCTGTGCTTACCTCTAGAGCAAGCTAAAGCCTTTGTGAAGCAGCTAGGGGACGGTGCAGCGATTATTGGTGAGATTACCAGTCATAATCAGGTCTGGTTAAGAGATAGTACGGGTGCTTATGCAGATGAAGTGCTGACTCAGAATAGGGTATTTCAGCATTTCTTTCTTTAGCATAGGCCATTGCTTTTGTCAATTACTACCCTACCCTGTTTTATTTGCTATGCAACAGGGTGTTTTGCGAGTTGGGATTGTGAGCAGCCTTACCCTCGGCTGTCTAGCCATACTCAGCCCTGCGCGATCGCAAATTGTTCCGGATACGACTGTGCCAATTGATACTCTCCCGACTTTAGCGTAAGTGGAGTCGGGGGACGTGCAGCTTAAAGGACGCAAACAGCTGCTAAACGTTTACCAATTTTATCCGAAGCCTCACAATCCTTAGACTAAGCCGCCTCATTTGTAAAGTAGGGTAGCTTAAATGAAAAATGAACCTGGGAATGAGTTCTCAGGTTCATTACTCACATTTGGCTCAAGTTGACTGCTGTGATGCTAAGTTCAACTCCAAACCTTAACTCTGCCAGTTCTTCGCCATGTGTTCAGCTAGGTCTACAACGCGCTGGGAGTAGCCCCACTCGTTGTCATACCAGGCAACAACTTTGACCATATCGCCACCCATAACCATTGTCAGGCTAGAATCGACGATCGATGAGGCATCATGACCCTTATAGTCTGAGGAAACGAGGGGCAGGTCGCTGTATTCTAAAACGCCCTTGAGTTCGCCTTGGGCGGCGGCTCTGAGAACGTCATTCACCTGCTCAGCAATGGTGCTTTTCTCGACTTGAGCCACCAAATCGACCACGGACACATTCGGTGTTGGTACCCGCAAGGCAATACCATTCAACTTACCTTTGAGTTCGGGTAGAACCAAACCCACAGCTTTCGCCGCACCGGTAGTGGTTGGCACGATGTTCATCGCTGCCGCCCTTGCCCTGCGAACATCTCGGTGGCTGGCATCCAGAAGGCGCTGGTCACCGGTGTAGCTGTGGGTCGTAGTCATCGTCCCTTTGATGATGCCAAAGTTTTCATGAAGCACCTTGGCAAAAGGAGCTAAACAGTTGGTAGTACAGCTAGCATTACTCACAATATTGTGCTTGCTGTGGTCATAATCATGATGATTAACGCCCACCACAAAGGTAGCGACATCTGGCCCTTTGCCAGGAGCCGTAATCAGTACCTTTTTGGCTCCAGCTGCCATATGCTTGGAAGCGCCGTCTTTGTCAATAAAGACACCCGTCGATTCGATGACTAAATCAATTCCCCAATCGGCCCAGGGCAAGTTCAGCGGATTGCGATCGGATACACACTTAATGGTTTTACCGTTAAGGATGATGGAGTTATCATCAGCGCTGATATCAGCATCCAATGTCCCCAGCATGGTGTCATATTTCAGCAGGTGGGCATTGGTTCTGGGGTCAGAAGTATCGTTAATGCCCACTAAGTCTATCTGACTGTTTTCTCTGGTCAGCCAGCATCGCGCGAAGTTGCGGCCGATGCGCCCAAACCCATTGATCGCTACTCTAATCACTGCGTCTTGCCCTCTGTCTTCAAGTAAGTAAATACTTTTTTAATATTCCCGATCATATCGCAAAGCATGAGTATTTCTAACAGGTAATTTAGTTAAGGATGTTGAGAAGGGGAAATGAAAAAGCAAGAGTGGGAGAGCAGGAGAGCGGGAGAGTGGGAGAGTGGGAGAATTCCTTAACTCTGTCCTCAGGATTACTCAATAAACTTTCGCCTCCAACTCCCCTAGGGGCTCTGCTTTGGAGTACATCCCGCTTCGTTATCACTATCATCTCCGGTCACCTCCTCTCTATAAAAGCCCCATCCCTACTCTCCTAAATACAGGTTGTGCTTAGTAATATAAGCTCGGACACCATCTGGAACCAGATAGCGAATTGAGCGACCTTGGCGGCAGTAATGGCGAATCAGACTGGAGGAGATACCAATGGGCGGCGTTTGCAGCAGCTGCCAGCGAATTGGGATAGCTTGAGAGGCTAGCTGTCCAGCAACTTGTTGACACAGCCAGATAGCTTGGGTACCGATTTCCTGTTGAGTGCTGGTAGTGATCGAGTTCCGAGTGGAAGGTGTAGTAATGGGTAGTGGGCGTGGTGCCACTAACCAATCACAAGCTGGAACCAGTCTTTCGCGGCAGTACCATCGTGGTAAAGTCTGGAAGGCGTCTAAACCGATAATCCAGAACCACTGGCGGTTGGGATATGTATTTTGAAGCTCAGCTAAGGTACTGATCGCATAATCAGGGTCTGTATGCTTCGTTGTCCCCGCTTCGAGGACAAAAGCTGAATTTTGTGCGATCGCGATTTCTACCATTAAGCGACGATGCTCATAGCAGCGCCCATGCTTATGAGGAGGGCGGTGAGCGGGTACCCAGATCACCATTTCCAACCCTAGCTGGCTCAATGCCGTCTCGGCGATCACCAGGTGTCCCCAGTGCACAGGATCGAAAGTGCCGCCCAAAATTGCTACTCGTTCCATACCCAATCGAGGGGGATTAAACCTAACTAAAGGTTAGGATGAATAGCACGAGAATAGGAGAATTGAGGGATTTGAATCGTGAGCGTCTCCTGTACAGCCCGTTTATTATTCCATCAGGAGAACCTTTGCTGACCGATAAAAGTTGCCTTGTAGTAGGGGGCTTGCAATTGGCCTTTAGGTCAGGGTATCAGCCAGCAAGCAAAGGGGGCATACAGGCTTGACGAAGTCCAGCCGAGTGCGACAGTAGCCAATATCATGCATCTGGTTTACTGATGTCATGTCCTTGACTCAAGTTTCCGGATCAGGAATTAGGCTATCCGGATCAGGAATTAGTCTAAATTAGACTAAATTAGGCTATCCGGATCAGGAATTAGCCTATATGTTTAATAATAAAAACCGTCTGGGGATAGAAAAATCCAACTGACCAATAACCCAATCTATCATAAGTAGACCTATCGCGAGAAACTTCCGATAAATCCCTAGTTCGCTATATCTTGAAAAATCAATTCTTGATATGATAGCGCGTGTTATTGGCACAGTAGGCTTGTGTGGTGTGGTGTGTAAGGAGTCAAGATGCCGAATAATGTTGATTTTAGTGGAAAGCCATTTCATTTCATCGGGATTGGTGGAATTGGCATGTCAGCCCTGGCCTACGTTCTAGCAAAGCGTCAACTCCCTGTATCTGGGTCAGACATCCGTTCGACGCATATTACTCGACGTTTGCAGTCCGTAGGCGCTCATCTTTTTAGAAAGCAAGATGCTACTAACTTAGAATTTTTCAGAGCAGCAAACCCATCGGTCTATGAAGAAATGCCGACAGTGATCGGTATCAGCGCGAATGGGGGAATCTCGTGTGAACTCTCAAAATCGCACTCGCTCATACCTGCCGAAAAAGTTCCCTTAGGCTTGCCCCAAGTTATCTGTTCAACAGCGATAAATCCATTTAATTCTGAGTATCAGGCCGCTCTAGAGCGAGGTTACCCGATTTTTCACCGCTCAGATTTACTGGCAGCCTTGATTCAAGATTACCAAAGCGTAGCGGTTGCAGGTACTCATGGCAAAACAACAACGAGTAGTTTGATTGGGTATCTCCTATTGCAAGCAGGTCTCGATCCAACGATTATCGTAGGAGGTGAGGTGGATGCCTGGGAGGGGAATGCTCGTTTAGGGGATAGTCCCTATCTCGTCGCCGAAGCCGATGAATCGGATGGGTCTTTAGCCAAGCTTGCTCCGCAGATTGGTGTCATCACCAATATTGAATTGGATCATCCAGACCACTATGAGTCACTTGAAGAGGTGATTGGCATCTTCGAGACTTTTGCTGAACACTGCCAAACCTTAGTGGGGTGCATTGATTGTGAAACGGTGAAATCCCGGATCAAACTCACGAAAAGCTATAGCCTGCGGCGAGATCTTGGTGCTGATTACAGCGTGGATAATGTCAATTATCAGCCTTATGGTACTTCAGCCCGTGTGTGGGAAGGTGATACGGTTTTAGGCGAGTTGCATTTGAAGCTACTGGGTAAACACAATCTCAGCAATGCCCTGGCAGCGGTGGCAGTAGGGCGACATCTGGGCTTAAAGTTTGACGTGATTAAGTCGGCGATCGCAACCTTTGAGGGAGCTAAACGCCGATTTGAGCTTCGGGGTAAGTGTAAAGGCATGTCGTTCGTCGATGACTATGCCCATCACCCCAGCGAGATCCAAGCCACTCTCGCCGCCGCCCGCGTGCGTGGAGGCGAAACGCTAGGATTGCAATCAGACCAACAACGCATTGTTGCCATTTTCCAGCCCCACCGCTACAGTCGAACCTTGACGTTCTTGCCGGAATTTGCTGAAGCTTTTGGCAATGCCGACATCGTTGTACTCACCGACATTTACAGTGCTGGCGAACCCAACTTAGGGCAAATTACGGGTCCGCAGGTTCGAGATGCGATCGCGGCTCACCATAAGAGGGTGTATTACCAACCAACTCTAGAGTCAGTTACCGAATTCTTGACACAAATCCTCCAACCGGGAGACCTCGCCCTATTTTTGGGAGCAGGCAATCTTAATCAGATTATTCCCCAAGTCATGGAATTCTATCAAAAGTCTGACAACGATAGCTCCAGAGCGTTGAGCCAGAAAGCCTGAGTTTGATGAAGGAGCTGGGGAGTGGGAACTCCCGCACTGGGAACATGAAACTAGAGTCCCGATCTAATCCCCCAATCCCAGGAGTTAAGCGAATCTCCCAACCCCCAATCCCTGCGTTAATCAAACCCAGAAGAATATGTTTGACCCCAACTCCATTGCCTAAGACCGATTGGCATTCTTTTCACGCGTATTAATATGACTCTGTCCCAAGATCCCCCCCGTGTTAATAGCACACTCACCCAGAAGAAGATACTTTACAACGAGTCGCGGCTTTACCTGCCCGGAACTGATTGCCCACTCCGAGCCCAAGCCCCTTTAGCCAGCCTGACTTCATTTCGAGTCGGAGGTCCAGCCGAGTGGTATGTTGCTCCCCAACGCCTAGAAGACTTACAAGCGAGTTTCGAGTGGGGGCACTCCCAAGGATTACCTCTAACGCTGTTGGGGGCAGGGTCTAATTTACTGGTTAGCGATCGCGGTTTGTCCGGTTTAGTGATCTGTACTCGCCATTTACGCCACACCCAGTTCGACGAAGAGACGGGGAGAGTCACAGCCGGTGCTGGTGAACCCCTGGCTCGTCTGGCATGGCAAGCCGCAGAACGCGGTTGGGAAGGGCTAGAGTGGGCAGTGGGAATTCCTGGTACCGTCGGCGGTGCAGTGGTCATGAATGCAGGCGCTCACAAAAGCTGCACGGCAGATATATTGGTCAATGTCCAAACTCTTTCACCGACTGGAGTCATGGAGGAGCTAACCCCTCAAGACTTGGGCTTTAAGTACCGGACTTCTAGCTTACAAGGCGGCGATCGCTTAGTCGTTGAGGCAACCTTTCAGTTGAAACCGGGCGCTGATCCAGTTCAAGTTCGGGCAGCGACATCTCAACATTTGGAACAACGACGACGCTCTCAGCCCTATCACTTACCCAGCTGTGGCAGCGTCTTTCGCAATCCGGATACTCGTCCGGCGGCTTGGTTAATTGAACAACTGGGTCTAAAAGGCTACACCATTGGTGGTGCTCAAGTTGCCGAGCGCCATGCCAACTTTATCCTCAATTGCGGTGGTGCCCAAGCCAGCGATATCTTCCAAATCATCCGTCATATTCAACAGCAAGTGGAACAGCATTGGTCACTCTGGTTAGAGCCAGAAGTGAAAATCTTAGGCGAGTTTCAACCCGTCTAGAGCTGTCACAGAGACACGAGTAGTACTAAGATTAAGACTACTGTAGGCAGCTTTCGCTGCTGAGTTGTCTTTCCTCCCACCCCTGGAAGGAGTGGGTTCCCAGACTTCCCGGAGATTTTTATGACAAAAGGACAAGGATTTGGCTTCGGTTTAGGCAAGATGAAAGAGCTTGCCGAGGCGTTCAAAAAAGCCCAAGAGGTTCAACAAGGTGCCAAACAGCTTCAGGAAGAATTGGAGCGGATGGAGATTGAGGGTTCATCAGAAGATGGTACTGTCAAAGTCGTTCTGAGCGGTAACCAAGAGCCGATACGAGTAACTATTTCTCCAGATGCTATGGCTCAGGGCGCAGAAGCACTTTCTGAAGTCGTGACAATAGCTATGAGGGATGCCTACGATAAGTCCACCGCGACGATGCGCGAACGTATGGAAGAACTCACCAGTGGGCTAAATCTTCCAGGAATGTAATGGCCAGCAGTAGGGGCTGGGAAAGTATGAAGTGTGAAGTATGCACTTGAAGGGTTTTAGCGCCGCGCTGGAGTTCATAGGAGCTTATGTTCTTGTATAACATTTCCCTTCTTCATCGCTTTATCCTTCGTTGTCATTCCCAATCCCCCTTTTTTTGGGAGGAGCCACCTGTAGCTTGGGTACAGTCGCGATCGCCTGATACAATTTCTCTGCTAGCAGGGCATTCCCTTCCTCCGTCAAGTGAACGGCGTCATAAAACGCTCGACTGGGAAAGTTTTCGTAGAGATTGTAAAAATATAGGGTTTTGACATTTTTGGGAAACGCCTCCTGTAGTTTCCGTGTGGCTTTCTCCAACTGGGCATACCCTGTTTGTACCCGTTGTTTGTAGACAGCGCCCAATTCCTTTAAAAGCTTCTGCTCATCGCGAGAAAGCTTACTGGTTCCACGACCTGTAATTTCTGGCTGAACAGCAATTACTAAAGGAATGTTTGCTCCTGTTGTCAGCTTGACCATTTGCTTGTGGAAGTTGTGGTAGCGTGCCACACGACGCTGTAGTTCAGTAGGGTCAGTGGCAAGATGTTGTTCTAAGGGCGCGGTCTTTTCCGGCACCACCAAACTGAGCTGACTGACCGAGGGCTGTGGACGCAATAGCCAGTATTGTATGGCTTTCACTAAATAAGTGTCGGTAATCCAATTGGTCAATTTCCCCCTGAGGTAAGCCCATAAGTGTCCTGGTGCGTTGTTGAGGAAGCTGTCGATTTCGGGAATATCCGTTTGAGTTTTATTACTGGGCAGCATCAGGTCGGTATATCCATCCAAAACAATCACAGCATCTGGGCTATAGGGCAAAATTTGCAGGGCTAGCTGAGCGAGTTGATTTCCAGAGGCATAGCCTGGTACAGCCGCATTAATTACCCGATACTGACCCTCTCGAAGCTTCGGTGGCAAAGTCAGGGCTTTCTCTAGTTCCGGTTTATAGACAGGCAAAGGTATCGGTCGGTACTTTTGGGGAGAACGCCTCTGCTGCGCCACTCGTTCATTCAGACGGGCTTCCAGCTTCTTTGCTATGGTGGCGGTAGTTTGGTTATTGGCACTCCATTGACCAAAAGCGGTAGAGCCACCTAAAAGAAAAATGCGGATTTCGTCTTTGGGTTTTTCCAAGGGAACCGGGTTGTCGTCACGGAAACCCTGCTCATTAATCTGCCAGAAACTATTCTTTTGGTTGCCGACTAATTTGTAGCCCCCAGCTAGACTCGGTTGGGCGGCAAGGCGTCCACGGTCGGATAACCCGTCGTAAGGTTTTTGGGTTTGACTCAGGAACTTGAGGCAGTAAGCAGTAACATTAGCCGGTTGACCTTCATAGGCTGCCAACTCAGCGCTTTTACCCGTAACACCGACGAAAAGCCGTACCGACAATTCCAGGAGAATCAAAACTAAAGGTATAGCCAGGATGATTACTGGGAGGGGTAATGAGCGGTGGGGCTTTCGGTAAGAGCGACGGTGCGACTTGAACATTAAATACTTTCCTTAAATTACCCTGGAATCAGGCAGCTTTGTTTTACATTGAGGGTAACCAGTGGACTGTTGCCGGAATAACAGCGCCAATGGTTGTGATTGAGTCCGCCTATCCGTTATCAACAAGAGTAACGGCAGCATCGGGCAGCTTCGTTGCTAAACTTAACACTGGTGTAGCGAGACACCTCCACCGAGTAGGACAGGCGATCGACAACTTCTCCCGACACAAACGTGCGAGATCTCATTGTCTAACAATTGGTCGTTGTTCCAACTGCACGAGAAGCGAACTATTATACCTATGCCCTGCAAATTACTTTTTGTCTGCCTTGGTAATATCTGCCGTTCTCCATCCGCTGAGAACATTATGAATCACTTGATTGAACAAGCGGGTCTCAGTGAGACAATTATCTGTGATTCTGCTGGCACTGGTGGTTATCATATTGGTGCTTCTCCAGATCGACGGATGACGGCAGCAGCTCTTCGTCGAGGGATAAAGCTTAAGGGACAAGCGCGGCAGTTGCAAAAATCGGATTTTGAAAACTTTGACCTGATTTTGGCAATGGATCGGGAGAACTATCAGGATATTCTGTTCCTCGACCCAGCAGGAAAGTATCAAGATAAAGTACGACTGATGTGTGACTTTGCTACCCATCACAGCGATCGAGAAGTCCCTGACCCCTACTACGGCGGCTCGGAAGGATTTGATAAGGTTATCGACTTGCTCTTAGACGCCTGTGAGGGTTTACTAGAACATGTTGTTAAAACGTACAAGCTGACCGTATAGGCTGATGGAGTGACCCAATTGTTGAGTCTTCTATTCTTTACGGTTTGACTGAGCGGTTGAACAAGAAGTGCCTGCATCCTTATGAATGATGAGACTGCCAGGTAAAACGGCAAGGGGTTTGCCGTTTACCTCTACTTCTTTCCAGCAATCTGGCTCTGCTGATGCACAGTCATCCATCAGGTGATACTTAGACAAACGACCCTGTTGTGGTGGAGGAATTGTGATCACCTTGGAATTGAGTGAGATTTGGTATCGTTCACACAGCTGGAGACAGGCGATCGCTTGATCCAGTTGACTCTTGAGCTGGAGAATCTCTTCTCTGGCAAACTGAGTCGTACTCGGGTTTCTCATTTGCTCAACCAGTTCCTGTCTCCATTTCGTTAACTTTTCTAGAACCTCTGTGAACTTGATCTCTTTGCCTGATTGAATCGGCATACCCAATAAACCATCGATTTCATCATTCGATCAACAATAAAGGTAAAAACCAGGTTTGGGCGCATAAAAAAGTAGAGACGCGATCGCTCACGTCTCTATTGATTGGTAGTTGAACACTACTTCCAATCCCGCACTGGCAACGGTGCCTCCAGAATCTCCATCAACAACTCCAGCCGTGAAGGACGACTCAAGAGTGGGATGAGGTTTGGGAGGGAGTAGTAGTCACCCGCAAAGGTGAAGGTATCTACCTGTGCTTGTCTTTCCTGTAATTTACGCTCCAGCCAATCGTAGGCATAACCCACCTTGACAACGAGAACGCTCGGTTCTACCTTGAGGTCACGCTTGTAGGCGTCGTAAGTTTCAGCGAAGTAGGGTGCGGTGTTCTCTCCTTCGTCAGTTACTAAAATGATTTGCTCAACCCGTTGCTTTCTCAGGCGCATAGCTTCCAGAGGCGCACCAATGCTCGTAGCACCCCCCGCATTGAGATGCTGGAAGGCTCGCTCCCAGTTGCTCAACTGGTTACCAGATGCTTTGAGGGGGTAAGGCAAGGTGTCGAAAGCGTAGACAAACAAGTCAGCCGTGGTAATGCCCGAAATTAGAGCAGCGATGCGCTTACCCACTTCGATCGCACTCTCCATCGAGCTAGACTTATCCACCAAGAGCGCTGTATCCTTCGTAATCTGTCCACGCTTTTTCACCTGTTCGTCCATGACGCGCTCTAGACGTGCAACTGTCTCGGCGTCCAGATCAGCCACGTCTGCCGCAACTCGCGCCTTTAGAGCTGCGACACGCGTATCGCCTTGTGCCTTTTCCAATTTCTCATCAATGAGAGCCTTCACTTGGGGATTATTCATTGCACCGCGAACTTGGAGCGACTTGAGGTTATTAATCACCTCTTGAGGCGACATGGAGTTAATCAGCGCCACCAATACCGTAGGTGTCAGCTGTTTGATAGCTCCCACGGCGATCGTGTAGGGAATTTTGTGTTCTACAATCAGTTGAGCTTGCTCTAGAGGTGAGGATGCGATGCCTTCGGCGCTGCGCGAAGCGCAGTTCGCCAGCAACTTCAGCGCGAAAGCAAGGCTATCTTCTGGCGGATTGTCCTTGAACAATACGGCATCTGCACGTGGATTGGGCTTAATGTGCAAGGTAGCATAGAGGTGCTTCATGGCCTTGCGCGATCGCAGTGCCGAACGGTCAAAAAATGCAGGATTCTTCTCCCGTCTTTCCAGATAACGACGCACGGCTGTACGAGTCGAACGCGGTACTTTCCCCCGATGTTGCTTTAAGAAGTCTACAATCCGTGACACCTGATAAGGCGGAAACTCCTGCAACAGTACGAAACCAGCATCACGATGTTCGGTTAAATGACTGGTCAATAAGTTGCCGATAAATACTTCTTTATGGTCACGAACATCCCCATTATTTTGATACCATACCGCCAAGTGCCCGTAAAAAATGGGGTCAAGTTCGACCATCGTCTTGTGCAGTTCTGCGACTTTATCCAATTCTCGGTGTGGCGTAGTCAGCAGACTGTTGAGCATATCCAAACGTAAGTCATGCTCTGCCCTATTCATTGCAACTACCTCCTTCTCTAGTTGTCAGCCGACTTGGAGATTCAAGAGGTGTAAATCTCTTTAAATCTCCAATCGATGGGAGGCAGTTTCCGCATGTTCCTAAGGTAAAGATTAAGGTGTCGCGCAAGTCGATAAAGCTGTTTTTTTACTATTAAAGGGTAGTATGTAAGCTTTTTCAGTTAGGGCGCGGACAACTGCCATTTTATACAAATATCAATGTTCAAGTACCCAGTTAATAAATTTCAGGTCGGGTTCAACCCAACTTAAGCGTGCTTCCCAAGACATTATTACAATAAGAGTCATTCCGCGTAAGTTAAAAAAGCGTTTTTTCACTCTGATTGCTCTACCTCTGAGCTACAGCTCCTTAAGAGGAGCTGATAGGATTTGAACCTACGACCGATCAGTTAACCTGTGTGTAGGCTTTTTAGGTTAGGACGCGGAATTTTCAAAGATGAAATAAGGCATCGCGCAAGTCAAAGAAGCTTTTGTTTTTACCCCTCTCCATGTAGCGGAGAGGGTAGGATTTGAACCTACTATCTGATATTGAATCAGACGTTACCAGTTTGTAGGCTTCTTTCGTCAGGGCGCGATCGCTTTGAACAAGATGTTATTTGAACAACACGTTATCCGTAAACGGCTTCTGGACGGATAATTAGGTCGCCACTGGGACGGCGATCGACCACGTAAGACTGGAAGCGATCGCGCGTCACATCAAAATGCTGTACGAGGCGTTCTTTAATGATGGAATCATTCATTCCTGCGGTTACACCGAGCTGATTCTCTGGGATGTCGTAGGAACGACCTTCAAATCGAACGTGAACCATTTTAAACACCTCCTTAATGCTGGTAAGCTGGGTCTAAAAAAAAGGTTTTATCCGCTTGCCTTAATTTTAATACTACATTTATACTACATTTTTGTCAAGGGCTTGATACCAAATCCGGGTTAAATACCCCTTTTTTAGTGGAGACAAGGCTGAAGGCAAAGGGCAAAAGGCAGAAGAAAGAAAAGACTTCAAGCAAAAAGGGGGTTATCAAGGCGGGTTTGGTATGACTACAGAGATCTTTTTTACCGGGCTCAGGTCTTAAGCAAAACCCAACTACCGATGAGACATACAATGGTTAGGGCGATCGCGCCAATTTTCAAAATTTGCCAAACTGGCAAAGGAATTACACCCAGTTGCTGCAACATACCCACCATGTCAGCCTGTCCCCAGTGTTCCATGATTTGACCGTCTACAATGCGGTCTATGTGAATGAATGAGACTGTAACATGCTTGCCAGTAGGAGGAAGTCCTTGCAGTTTTCCCTGATGCTTACCCGTAAACGTCCCACGAGTTACAACCTTATCGCCTTCTACAATGACTTCTTCAAAGCTATGCTGAATATCTGGAAAAGCAGAGCGGAACATGAGGGCAAACTGTTTGAATGTTTCACGATCTAGTGGCTCAGACATTCCAGGAAGGTAGGCGACAAAGTTCGGAGCAAGCATATCCTCTACTTGAGCTAAATCGCCCTTGTCAAATTCCTCATAGTAGCGCAGGATAAGAGTTTTTTTATGTTCGGCAGACATGGCATATTTTCTACAGAAGTAGTTTCTATCTCATTGATTCGTCCTGTATCGAATGCCCCTTAGGCAGAGAATTTAATAATTCTATATTCCCCTTGATACATAAAGCTGATTTTGTCTAGAGATACCTCATCATTCAAAAGCCCCTATATTCCACTATAGGGGCTTTTGTAGCAAAATTTAAGCTTGGTCAATTAACTTTTCGTTTCATCCATAAGCTTCTCCTTAACCGCTTCCTACATTTGACCTTCCAGATTTTTAGCAGTAGATTGCAGTCTGTTTTCAAGAGTTATTTTGAATTCCTTGATGACGTAGAGATTTAAGGCTCATTTTCTAATAAACTCTGCGTCCATTAATTTGGTGCCAAATAAAGATGGCAATAATTGCACCTAAGACGGCTAAAGCTACGCCCGGAATGCTCAAAGTGGGTGCCGCCAATGACAAGCTTCCTGTAGTCAAAAGTAGAGCTAACGTTCCACCTAAAAATGCTCCAACAATTCCTAATAAGAGTGTACCCAAAATGCCACCTCCTTGATGACCAGGGTAAATGGCTTTAGCAAGGGCACCAGCAAGGAGACCTAAAACTATCCAAGCAAGTAAGTTCATAACTGTAAATTTTTAAACAACTTTTCTGGACTCTTTCAAGGTATCAGGGGCAAACATTCTCTTCCATCTTTCCTACGAAATAATCTCTCATTTCCTTAAGACATAAGCCTTAAGGCTTATTAATATTGACAGAAAAGTTAAGTTTTTTAATAAAACCTAAAGCAATTTACTGAGATTTATAAATTTTCGCACAGAGAATTAAAATTTTATAAACTGGCGATTCTCTACTTCTTTAGGTTCTTTCAGGAGCTGTCTTGGATAATTATTCTGGTCTATGCGCTCTGTAGAATCGCTGCATAAATCGCAAAGATTTATGTGATAAGTACATATAGTCACGCTGATGTTTACAGCTAGGAAGGAGTGGTTGTTCTATGTTGATTGAACTGAATGCTAGTAGAGAGGAAGAGCTAAAGCAGCTATGGGGAGGTGGCAGAATACCGCCTTTAACAAGAGAACAAATTGAATTGTCGCTGAGATTGTGGCAGAAAATTAAGAAAAGAAAACAGCGCTCTCACCAACCCAATCAAGGAGGCAAGCCAACATCCTAGATTCGTTAACAACTTAGACTCAGCCTAACCCTAAGTGCCAAGGGCAGTTCTTATTTCTATCGGTGCCTTTAGCTTCAGGCAGCGGCTTAGGTCTATTCCTTCAGTTTGGTAAATTCATTTCCCAGAATTTGTAGCCTCTCATTTATCATAAAAAGCTTATTGTTTCTCAGCAATTCAATGTTGCTAATTTTAGGATTTATTCAGTGATTTTTAGAGCTGTTTCAGATAGACTCTACTAGAATGTCTGGCTGATTATCCTTAATAAAATTATGTTGATAGTGAGCGATTGAGTGCCCACTCCTAGTCCTCTCGGAGTGGGCACTATAAACTCCTTCATAGTGTGGTTTTACAGAGCGGACATGGTAGAAGCGCTCTACGGCAACCGATGCATTCCAGTTTCAAATATACCTACTATAAGGGCGCACGGCTGTGCGCCCCTAGAATGCCGAACCTACAAGATAGAGATGCTCCCTACGGCAACTGGCTCAACCAGAAACTGACATCGACGGCTAGTTTTTCACCAAGCTGGAGCAACTGGCGCAGCTGAATGATGTCGCAATCTGTTTTTGTTGTTACATCAGCTGTCTCACCCGAACGCTTATTTTCACCCATCAACTGAGCTTGCATTGCGACTTGAAACAGGGGTTCAATGCGCGGCTGGAGACAGTTGAAGTAGAGTTCTTGGCATTGAGCCAGTGAAAGTCCAAGGTTGAGTTGATTGCCCACCTCAATCAGACGCCGGATGAAATCAAGGTCAGCCGAGAGGGTATGTGGATCGGTATCATGAAGCAGTTGCCAGAGCGATCGCAAAATCAACTTCTCCAGCGTTGGCTTGCCATCTCGGATTTTCAGCTGACAGCGCATGTGATTGGCTTCGGTTGCGATCGCTTCTAATTCTGCCAAATGACACAATACCAATTGGGGATCGCTGATGGCCGAGTCCAGCGCCTTGATTGCAGTGAGAGCTCGGTTAGATAACGCAATCTCTGCGGCTACCTGTAACTCTTGCGGCACTGGCAACTCATCCCGATGGAAGGCCATCAACACTCCATAATTATCTCGGTAAACCTGAGTGTATAGCTGATCTAAGCGCGTCAAGGTTTCCCGACTCAAGAGTCCCATAATCCGATGACGCTCCTCAGCAAACAGGTTCTGCAAGCTAAAGGACTCATTCCCAAACATCTGATGCATCGCCAGAATCGCATGGGCAGCACTCGCCTGCTTGAGGGAATTAAACACCTTATCCTTGAGTTTGCTGTAAACCCGACGCCCCGCAAACGGTTGAATGCAGCAGTGGAAGTCCCAGCCTCCCAAGTGCAATACGGCAAATACCAGATGAGAGCTTTCCCAGGTAATCTCTGAAACGAGTCGCAGTTGTCCCACCGCTAGCGTCAGCGATCCCATGCGTTGGACCTGGTAGTCTAGCTGCTGGGCGTCATAGCAGTAAACCCGTTGTTGTCGCGCATAGCTGGTAAACAAAGAGGTAATCGCATAGTGCGCCGCCACTTGCTTAAAGCTGATTTGCGCCGATACCACTAAATGCCGATAAACGGCAGCCCCATCTTTGAAGAAGTCAACATTACTAGGGGCGAAGGCAAGACGTTTGACAAAGCATTTTTCCAACTGTACGCCAGCCACATCCCCGGCTAATTCCAAGGCACGAGCGGCATATCGCAGAATTTGGACGCCTTCGGGACGGGAAATTTCCTCAAAAAACCAACCACAACTGGTGTACATCAGCAACGAGTGACGCTGCATTTCCAACAGACGGAGGGCGTCAATTTGTTCGGCTGCCGTCAGTTTGCGAGTTCGGTGACGCCCCAGAAAGTTCTCGACATTCTCTGGGGAGCGATCGCGAATTACTTGGATATACTCATCTCGTGCCGCCCAGGGATCGCGGAAGAATTGGCGACCCGTCTCTTCATAAACCTTAACTAACTTATCCCGCAACCAATCTAGGGCATCCCGTAATGGACGCCGCCATTTTTGGTTCCAGACTCCGCCGCCACCGCAACCACAGTCATCCTGCCAACGGTTCACGCCGTGGGAGCAACTCCAAGCCGTCACGGGTTTCAACACAACTTCCCAAGTCGGTGGATTGATGCTGAGATAGTGGGCAAAATTTGTTACCGTCCAACCTCGGTGAAGAAACTCCTGGGTAAAGGCGTAGGCAAGACATTTTTCCGTACCGCCTTTGTGATGCCCAAAGGTTTCTCCATCCGTGGCGGCCGAAATCAGCTGTGATCTTCGATGATCCCCACGCACGGCTTGACCAATGCGCCCTGCAAAGTTATAAGAATCGCTGAGAACATCATTAAATCCCATATCTCGCGAGATAGGGCCGTCATAGAAAAAGATATCGATGTATCGCCCATCTGCCAGGAAACAGCGGTAAGGGCGAGTGGGATCGATCTGAGAACCGCCAACTTCATGCCATTGGGTAACAGGTTGCTCATCACTGGGGATCAGGCGACAGCGCTCGGCTTGGGAGGGAGCGAGGACAATAAATTGGATACCCTCGTCCACCAGTACCTCTAGGGTGGGATAATCGACAGCGGTTTCCGCCAGCCACATGCCTTCGGGATCGCGCCCGAAGCGGGATCGGAAATCTGCTTTGCCCCAGCGGATTTGAGTGTATTTGTCCCGTTCGTTGGCTAGGGGCAAAATGATGTGGTTGTAGGCTTGTGCGATCGCATTGCCGTGACCCTTGAGGCGATCGCAACTCTTACGATCCGCTTCCAAAATCCGCTGATAAACCTCAACATCGTAACGTTCTAGCCACGACATCAGCGTGGGGCCAATATTGAAGCTCAAATATTCATAGTTATTGACGATCCCGATAACTTCGCCCCGTTGATTCAACACCCTGGCGAAAGCATTGGGGCGATAGCACTCGTGGTGAATTCGCTCATTCCAGTCGTGAAAGGGAGCCGCACTCGGCTGACGTTCGATGGTGTCCAGATAAGGATTTTCACGCGGCGGTTGGTAAAAATGACCGTGGACAGTCACGTAAACACCGGTCGCCGTCCTTAGGGGATCGCTAGCGATCCCCGCATCATTTTGCAAGTCTGCAATGGACACCATTGCATCAGCTTGAGAAGCTGGAATCTCAGCAGCAGAAGTCATGGGATTACCAAATATCTAAAAAACTAGTCAGAGGGCTTTCCTGCTCTACGCATCCATTTTGGAGACAGAGAATTTCCCTGATCCCGCAAACTACGGTCTACTTCAATGCCAAGAATTTAATTAAGGAAAGATTGAAAGCAGACTTTAGCGAAGGTCAAGTCAGTCTGGGATATGGGCTTGCGTGAGGAGGTAAAAGCTTTGAAAGATGGGTACTGTTCCTAGTAAACCGCAATCTCAACCTTAAACAAACAGGAAGTTCAAGGAACTTGCGGTAACTTTATAGAACTTAATTCAAAAATAAAAGTTCCTCTGGGCAGCGGCACCCACCCAATGACATATTTGGGTTAGCTGCGAGATGGGATTATTCTATAGCGATTTTTAGTTGTGTTTACCGCACAGTAGGGTCACAACTGTCGTGTCCCTACTACATTGGAGTATTCCAATCAATTGGGACTCGCTATAGAGTCCTATTACAGCTCTGCGTTTGAGGTACAGAAAATCTAGATGCTCAACAAGAATACAATTTTGTCACTTTTACTTCTGTTTGTCCCCGTCTCCATCGCCGCTCACTTTTTGGAGTGGGGATCGGCTGTGGTTTTTGTGACATCGTGCTTGGCGATTGTCCCCCTAGCCGCCTGGATGGGCACTGCCACTGAAGAAATCGCTGTGGTGGCTGGCCCCACTTTAGGGGGGTTACTCAACGCCACGTTTGGTAATGCCACAGAACTGATTATTGCCCTAATTGCCCTAAATGCAGGGTTAGTCAATGTTGTCAAAGCCACCATCACGGGATCGATTATCGGTAACTTACTCTTAGTGATGGGCTTTTCTATGCTGTTGGGGGGCTTGCGTTATAAGGAGCAAGACTTTCAGCCGATTGTGGCGCGGGTGAATGCATCCTCTATGAACCTAGCCGTGATTGCAATTCTGCTCCCCACAGCAATGGATGCTACCTCCGTTGGTCTTAGCGAAGTGACAATCCAGCGTCTCTCGATCGCTGTTGCTGTGGTGTTAATCCTAGTTTATGGGTTGACACTGCTGTTTTCCATGAAAACCCATAGCTATCTCTTCGATGTTGGCATGGTAGACATGGAAGACCTCGCGGAGTCGAACCTTGCTGTGGAAGAACCCAAACATCAACCTAATCTTTGGCTATGGGTTGGAGTACTTCTGGTTGTCACCCTTCTAGTCGCTGGGGAGTCAGAACTGTTGGTTGACAGCCTAGAAGAAGCGACTTCGGAGCTAGGGTTATCCGCCCTATTTACCGGGGTCATTCTTCTGCCGGTGATTGGAAATGCCGCTGAACATGCGACAGCAGTTACTGTAGCGATGAAAAACAAGATGGATCTTTCGGTTTCGGTTGCCGTAGGGTCTAGTATGCAAATTGCCTTATTTGTCGCACCCGTGTTAGTCCTTGCTGGGTGGTTGATGGGTAAACCGATGGATTTGAACTTCAATCCGTTTGAACTGGTGGCAGTAGTTGTGTCCGTCTTAATTGCCAATTCCATCAGCTCTGATGGGAAGTCAAACTGGCTAGAAGGTACCTTGCTCCTAGCCACCTATTTGGTTTTAGGGTTCGCGTTTTACTTCCATCCGGTCAGTCAGGGTTTGGGTTTGTAAGGCGTCAAGGTTCCTAGCTTTCGATTAGTCGTGCTCCGAGGCTCAAACACTGTTCTAAGCCTTGTTATTTCGCTGAGTGACAATCCTTCAAATCAGTTAAAGATGCGACCAACTTCCTCAAGGAAAAGTTTCACTTAGAACTAAGTTGTTGCACCATCCTCGGTAAGTTGTTCGTATCCGCCCGGAGTTTGAACTCCGGGCTCATAGAAAAAGTCCACTGAAGTGGACTGAAATCCTGATTAACAGGATTTTAGGTCAGAGATTTGATGGACGAGCGATCGCCTTGTGAGATCTACTTTATGCTTACAGAATGTGCGATTAACAACGGCACCCCCGTAAAAAGCGATCGCCCTGACAGGAAGTAAGCTAATTCACCAGGGTCTTATGAGCTACTGCATTAATCCCAAATGCCCGAAGCCAGCTGATCCCCTCAATGCTCAAAACGCGATCTGCTGCCACTGTGGCTCCCAGCTTGGCTTGCAAGGTCGTTATCGGGTAAAGCAGTTACTAGACGAAGTAGGTTTTAGCAAAATCTATGAGGTAGAAGAGCGAGGAATACTAAAAATATTAAAAGTTCTTCTCCTCAATGACCCAAAAGTTGTAGCCGTATTTCAGCAGGAAGCACGGGTGTTGCGCCAATTGGATCATCCAGGTATTCCCCACATTGAGCCGGATGGCTACTTTACCTTTCTGCCCAAAAATTGCAACCAGCCCCTACACTGCCTGGTGATGGAGAAAATCGAAGGCATCAACTTAGAACAATGGCAGCGCCAGCCAGAAAATCCGCCTCTTTCTCAAGCCCAAACCCTGAACTGGCTAAAACAGCTGATTGAAATTTTATCTCAAGTCCACCAGCAACTGTATTTTCACCGCGACATCAAGCCCTCTAACATCATCCTCACCCCTAGAGATCAACTGGTGTTGATTAATTTTGGCAGTGCCAAAGCAGCAAGCGACACTTACTTGGTGACAGCGAGTGGTGAGCAGGATGTTAGGAGCATGACCTCTCCAGGCTACACCCCCATCGAACAAGCAAAGGGTAAAGCCGTGCCCCAATCCGATTTCTTTGCTGTGGGGCGAACCTTTGTCTATCTGCTTACCGGTAAATGTCCCAATGACTTTGCTGAAGATCCGCGTACCGGGGAATTGCTCTGGCAGC
>NZ_DATNPA010000159.1:0-3247 GCF_036703385.1 Allocoleopsis sp.
AGTAATACAAAAAACAAAAATTGCTCAACCTGGTTAAGAATGTATTTACAAATAATTTTTAACTTGTTAGGTAAGGCTGAAAATACCACTCAGCTAGTAGGAGAGTTTTATGACGAAGAGCAATTTCTGCCACTTCAGCCACTACCGATAAAATTGAGCGATAAACAAGGAATTTTCTTACTCTATCTAAATAAGTTGATGTTGTGTTATTTATTTGGAAAGTCCCATGAAGCTGCTAAAAATGCAGTAATCGCACAAAAGTTTTTAGATGGTGTGATGGGAATGGCAGCTATACCTATATTTCATTTTTATGATTCCCTCGCCCACTTAAGTATATTTACTGATTCTTCAAAGTTTGAAAAAGAAATTGCTCTCAAGCGGGTTGAGGCTAATCAAGAGAAAATGCAGATATGGGCGAATCACGCTTCAATGAATTATTTGCATAAATTTTATCTAGTGGAGGCTGAAAAAGCACGAATTTTTGACCAATTCGTCGAAGCAACGGATTACTACGATCGCGCGATTTCCCTAGCTAAAGAAAACGAATACATCCACGAAGCAGCACTCGCCTACGAACTTGCAGCTAAGTTCTATTTATCCAGGGAAAAAGGACTAATTGCTAGAGCTTATATACAGGAAGCTCGTTACTGCTATCAACTCTGGGGTGCGGCGGCTAAAGTCACAGATTTAGAGACGCGATATCCGCAGTTATTTGTAATCAATCAGCCGACAATTCAAGAAATATCAACAACTGATAGTCGTTCGAGTTCTTCCTTGGATATCGCTACGGTAATGAAGGCTTCCGAAGCAATTTCAGGCGAAATTGTTCTCGACAAGCTGCTGTCTAAGCTAATGAAAATTATGATTGAAAATGTCGGCGCTCAAATCGGCTATCTAATTTTAGAGAATCAAGGAAAATTAGTAATTGAAGCTGAAGGTGCCTTAGATGGTAAAGAGGTAACAGTACTACAATCCATTCCCCTTGAAAATTGTCAAAACCTGGCTGAATCTATTGTCGGTTATGTAGCCAGAACTAAAGAAAAGGTGGTGCTAAATGATGCCACCTATGATGGACAATTTACAAATGACCCTTATATCAAAAACACACAACCCAAATCTATCTTATGTGCGGCTTTGATGAATCAAGGACAACTCAGTGCGATTGTTTATTTAGAAAATCGCCTGACAGCACAAGCCTTCACTCCCGAACGGTTGGAAATTTTGCAATTATTATCGGGACAAGCCGCGATCGCAATTAGCAATGCCAAACTCTACACTGAAGTTAAGGAACGTGAAAACCGACTGACTCAATTTATCGATGCCATGCCAATTGGCGTTGCCGTACATGATACCACCGGACAGATTACTTACGCCAATCAGAAAGCACACCAACTTAGCGGAATCAACATTATCCCCGAAGCCAATACTGAGAAATTAGCACAAGCTTGCCAACTTTATCAAGTAGGAACGAATCAGTTATATCCCACTCCCCAACTGCCTCATGTTCGTTCTTTAGGGGGTGAAACTGTCAAAATTGAGGATATAGAGCTTCACCGACCTGATAGAATTATCTCTTTAGAAGTTTCCAGCACACCCATTGTTGATGAAACGGGTAAAATTAATTATGTGATCGCAACCTTTCAAGACATCACCGAACGCAAACAAGCCGAAAAAATTTTAGCCGATTACAACAGGACTTTAGAGAAAGAAATAACCGAGCGCACCCTACAACTCATTGACCAAAATATCCTGCAAGAACGCAACCGCATGGCGCGAGAAATTCACGATACGCTCGCGCAAGCATTTACAGGCATTATCGTACATTTAGCCGCAGCAGAACGAGCTATAGCAAGAGATTTACAACAGGTGCTTACCCATATTCAAACAGTACGCGAATTAGCCAAAAATGGACTTTTTGAAGCGAAACGATCGGTAGAAGCTTTACGTCCGCAATTATTAGAAAATAGCGATTTATCTACAGCTCTTAACCACATTGCTACACAGATGTCATCCCATACCGGGACTAGCACTGTGTTGGAAGTAATGGGTACAGTATATTCTCTACCAGTAGAAGTAGAAAATAACCTGTTACGAATCGGACAAGAAGCACTAACAAATGCTTTTAAATATGCTAAAGCTAACAGAATCCAAATTGAGCTAATTTATGAAGGTACACAGTTGATTTTGCGGGTGCAAGATAACGGACAGGGATTTGATCTGGAGAGTCCTTGTTTTAGTACTGGCTTTGGTTTGTTGGGTATGAGAGAACGAGCCGATCGCATCGGAGCAAAACTAGCTGTCAACAGCCAGTCGGGAAAGGGAACAGAAGTGGTAGTATCCATTAATCGCGAGTAAGCCGATTTGAAACCGTTAATTGTGTAATTTTGCTTGAGCGCTAATTTCACAAAATCAAGGGTGCAGGCAATGATCGATCCATCAAATCCCATTCGCGTTTTAATCGCTGACGATCATGCGATCGTGCGGCAGGGTTTAGTAGCATTGTTAGAGCAGGAACCCGATTTGTCAGTGGTGGCGCAAGCCGGTGATGGACAGGAAGCCGTCAAACTGTTTTGCCAACATCAGCCGGACGTGGTATTGATGGATTTGCGGATGCCTCAAATGGATGGAGTGGCAGCAATTACTGCTATTTGTGCGGAGGAAGCTAACGCTCAGATTGTCGTGCTGACAACTTATGACGGCGACGAAGACATCTATCGGGGACTGCGGGCGGGTGCTAAGGGTTATGTGCTTAAGGATGCCGATCCTGACCAGCTATTTGCTGCTATTCGCACGGTTTCTGGCGGGAAAAAGTATATTCCGCCTACTGTGGGAGCAAAGCTAGCAGAACGGATGGACAATCCTCAACTGAGCGATCGCGAGTTGGAAGTAGTTCGCCTGATTGTTGCTGGTAAAAGCAACCAGGAAATTAGCACTGTTTTGCACATTAGCGAAAGTACAGTTAAGTTTCACATCAACAAGATTTTGATTAAGTTAGGAGTAAATGACCGCACCCAAGCTGCGATCGCGGCGTTGAAACGAGGGATTGCCAGTCTGTAGAAGTGGGCTATTGAACCCTGTAAACCTTCACATTTCACCGCAAGTTGGGATATCACAGGAGTGTTAGAAGCTGCCACAGAGGTTTAACCATGCCCCAAAGAAAATCAGATGCACGGGAAACACTATTTTTAGAACCAGGTACATTGTGGGCAAAGGTGACTGAGCGAACTGAACACGCCCTCCATTGCGG
>NZ_DATNPA010000160.1:0-7138 GCF_036703385.1 Allocoleopsis sp.
AACTATCGGCTATTATTGTCGTCACAAAATCCAACAAACTAAGGTATTTATAGAATAATAGATTAACCTATATTCTTCTAAAAAGAACTTAAATTTTCTTCCAGAGACCGGGAACAAAAATTGCATACGTTAATCAATTTATAGGGAGATAACTCTCACTAACAGGGATAACGAGTAACAAGACTGCCGCTGAGGGAGAAAGCTTGGGGCACTACATTATAGACATGCTCGGCGGATTGGTTCTGATTTGAGAAACGCATCAAAACGCTGCTCTTCCCCAGACGGATGGCCTGTTTTAAGGAAGGAACTAAACGGCTCAATATAGACATTCTATTTAACCCTGGCTTCCTCCCAAGTAACAGCTTTTATTTGATGGTTCAAGCAGCCTTTTGAATAAATTGGCTGTTAGACCCAATTGGGAGAAATTTCCGGAGGTTCTTTTCCCGCCTTGAACAATAAAACAACTGACAGTTTTGCTGCCCAAATCCGCCTATCTGTAGCCGTAGTGCTCATGAGAGACATAAATCAAAAAGCTAGTGATACTGATAAACAAATAGCGATTGCGCCTAGCGCAGCGCCAAAGGTGATCGCTTTACGGCGAGCTATTTGGCTGAGTTACTTACTATCCCTTGGAGCCATTTCAACTGGAGGGTTATCCATTTTGGCGGTGGCGGCTCTTTTGGGGACAAAACCCGCCCAAGCTAATACGACTAAGCCACCTGCACAAGAGCCCAATCAGAGGGTTGAAGCCGAGCAAGCCAGTCCTAATAGCTCCCAATCCAGTGACTTGAATGCTCAAGCAGGATTCCATCCAGTGCTGGCGACGGGAGAATCTAACGAGAAAGCTTTGGCAGATGCTAAGGCGATCGCAGATATCAGCTCAAACCCCCCTACATCTGAGTCTGTGAACCTCAAAGCGCCAGACGCCGTAGCACAGGGACGTGCTTTTGATGCAGCAAGAGGGGCGCTGACGCGTCAGGTTGATACTTCTTCCAGTGTTTTCGTAGCGCAATCCGGTTTTCCAGCGTTATCGAAAAAAGAGGAAGCAGCGCCACCCTCAACTGGGGAAGCGGCGAAGATGATACCGATCGCCAATTCATTATCCTTTGCCTCAGATGGGACAGCAACCCAAAATCCCAACGAAGAGGCTCAAGCTTCACCAGAGACAAGAGCGACAGCGCTTCCAGGGTTCGTCCCCCCTCCAACGGAACTTTCTTCGACACCGAACGCGGTTGAGCCTCAGGTTCCCCAACCGCCAAGCACAAAGACAGAGCAACCAACTACGATTCTGCCAGAGGTTAGAGCAGGAGCGACAGCGTTTTCCTCAACACAAGACGGGGTTGAGTACAAGGTTCTCCAACCCTCGGCACAAGGAGTGCAACCCACAACGATTCTCCCGACGTTTGCCCTCCGTGACGCGTCTGCACCAACCTCGAACGCAGTTGAACCCAGCATCCCCAAGCCAGTGGCACAAGGAGCGCAACCCACAACGATTCTTCCTTCGTTTGCCCTCCGTGACACGCCTGCACCCATCCCTTCCGCCGTTCAACCCAGCGTGCAAAAAACAGTGGCAGGGGTAGCTCAACCTACCATTGTCGCTCAGGCAACTACACCCGAAGCGACCGCCGCCACAAGTGAGCCGTACAAAGGGCCAGGTGGAGCAGCTATGCTTGGGGGTACCATTCAAGCGCAATCGTCGGTCGATGCAGCACAAGAGGCACAATCAGAGAACGCTCTAAGAACTAACAATCCCTTGGCTCCTTCCCTCATCTTCCAAGGTGGTTTTATCACCCAGGATGAAACCGGAGCACGGGCGCGGGTGACTGGACTTTATCCGGTTTCTCCCAATTTGCTGTTTGGGGGAACGGTGGATTTAACCACTGGAGAGGGCTTTTCCGACACGCCAGGAACGGGATTAGATATTACTGAACTGTATTTTACGACTTCTTTACCCAGCTATCCGAATCTGCGCTTGACCGGCGGTCTTGTCGATTTGACCTCTTATTTTGACCGCAATAGTTTCGCCAAAGATTCGCTCACCCATTTCTTTAACCCGGTGTTTCAGACGAATCCGGCACTCGCTAGAACCGGAATTGCCTCTCGTCCGGCGGTGCTGTTGAACTGGGATATCACGGACAATTTCCAAGCTAGAGCCGCCGCCTTTTCTTCCTCTCGGAACCTTGGCGAATTAGCCGTTGATGGCTTTGCTGGCGAGCTAGCTTATCGGTTTGACAACGGAATTATTCGCGCCACCTACGCCACCGATCGCGACGATCAAAGGAGTGGATTCAATGAAATCTACGGAATTCGTCGGCGCGATGGTACTTTTGGCCCCCGCACCTCTGACCGTGAAAGCTCCTATGGCATCAATGCGGAATACTATATTCCGGAGATTAAGATGGGGCTATTTGGTCGCTACGGTCACTACGAAAATACGTCCATCGGTCGGGGTGGAGAAACCTACAGCGCCGGACTCAACTTCTTAGATTTATTCATGCGGGATGACCGCTTAGGGTTTGGCTACGGTCGAGATTTGTCGAGCGATAGCCTGCGCCGAGGTACTGGGAAGAAAGTGCCCGATGTATGGGAGTTGTTCTATGATTTCCGCCTTACCTCCTATCTTCGGGCCGGTGTGACGCTGCAAGCCCGCGATCAGTTCTCCGATTTTGTGGCTGGGTTCCGAGTAAAAACTGAGTTCGATCTTCTTAACCTTGGGAGGGCATTTAAATGATGAGATCGGAGTATTCTCCCCTACGGAGTAATTCTCGCTGGTCACGTTTGTTGACCTGCTTCGTCTTGTTCGGATTAGCAGGCGTTCTGCCCCTCGTGCCTGTGGATGGGATGGTTCCAGCCGCCAGCGCCCAAGCGGTTCCGGCTGCCGTGCGTCGGGCGCAATCCCTGCTCAACCAAGGATTGGTCAATCAGGCGATCGCAGCTTTTCAACAAGCCCTACGCAGCAATCCCAACTCAGTAGAAGCCAAATTAGGACTGGCCCAAGCCTATCAAAAAGCCGGGAAAGACGCCGAAGCCTGGGCGGCTTTTCAGCGCGTGCTAGAGCAAGACCCCAACAACAAATCCGCCCTCAGAGCTGTTGGAGTTTTGGGGGGTTATCGCCCAGAGTGGCAACTTCCGGGGATTCAGGCGCTCAACACGTTGTTAAGCCAAAACCCGAACGACCTCGAAGCCCGCGCCCAGCGTGCGTTGCTTTTGGGGTATCAAGGGCGTTATTCGGAATCGTTTGCGGATTATCAACCCGTTTTAGCCAGCAATCCTTCCCCGACGCCCTCCTCGGTGCTGCCAAAGTCTATACCTACAGTGGCAATTATCAGCAAGCGCTGGAACTTTTTAGGCGTTACCAAGCCACCGGGAAAAAGATTTCCGACTATGGGGTACCCGCCTATGCGACCGCCCTGCGGAAAACGGGCAGTGTTAGCCAATCGATTCAAGTTTTAGAGCAAGAGCTACGCAAATCCAAGAAACTGGATGGGTTAGCGATCGAGCTGCGATCGGAATTAGCCAAATCCTATGCCGCCAATGGACAGATTGACCAAGCCTTGGCTACTCTAGAACCCTTGCGAGGTAGACAGGAGGCGGCGTTGCCCTTGGCACGAGCCCTTACCACGATTGGTCGAGACCAGCGGCGTGCTGACCTGTACTCTGAAGGTGTCGCGATTTACAACTCAGTACTTGCCTCCACCTCACGAGCCAATCCCGCTTTGGTGCGAGAAATTGCTGATGTCTTAAGTGAAGTGCCATCTGAACGAGCTCAGGCGCTTTCGCTGTATCAACAGGCGGCAGCATCACAACCGAATAATAAGACCTTGTTGCTCAAGCAGTTAATCTTGGCCAACCAACTGGGTCAACTCTCCCAAGCTGAGTTCCGGGAGCGTTTGCTTTCAGAATTCCAACCGCTGCCAGAGGATGCGGCAGATCGACTGGCGCTGGCTCAAGCGTTGGTGCCCATCGACCCACCCGACCCAGAACTGCTGCCAATTTACCAGAGTTTGCTAGCCTCGAACGTGGATGCGCCGTTCTTGCATTTCCGGGTGGCTCAGATGCTGCTCCAGCGCAATCAAGTTGCCGAAGCGAAGCAGGCTCTAGCGGCTTACCAAGCGACGGCACAAGGGGCGAATGACCTCTCGCCGGACTTATTACTGGCTGAGCTTGACCGTCGCGAGGGGAATTTGGAAGCGAGCGCCAAGCGGTATGAGTCGATTATCAATCGCAATCCCTCCGATACGCTGCTCGCGAGTGCGCTGCGGGGATTGGCGGGAATTCGCGTGGCTCAGGGAAGAGCGGATGATGCGATCGCAATTTACGACCAGCTACTTCAGCGCGACCCCAACGATTTGCTCGTAAAATTGGGACGGGCAAGTCTGGCTTACCAAGCCAATCGCATGACGGAAGCCGAAGCATCGTCGGTTCTCAACGAATGGCTCAGCGCTCACCCCAATGATGCACCGCCGGAATTGTTCAGTCTGGTGGGTGTTCTGCCTGCATCGGCTGAACGGGAGGCGCTGTCTAATTCACTGTTGGCGATCGACCCGGATAATACGGGGGTACAGCTTCGCAGGCTTCAGGTGATTGCTAAGCGCGACCCGGCAGCGGCGAAGGAAGAGGTAGCGAAGTTAATTGCCCGCAATCCCAACAATATTGGGGCTTACTTCGTCCAGGCTGACTTAGCAACAGCGCTGAAGGATTATGAACTCGCCAGCCGTTCTTACCAGGAGATTTTGCAGCGGGAGCCAAATAATACGGGAGCGCTCTTAGGTTTGGGAGGCGTTCGCTTTACTCAGCAGAAATTTGCTGAGGCGAGGTCAATTTACAAGCGGGTATTGGAAATTGAGCCGAAAAACTTAATCGCCCGTACTAATTTGGCTGAGCTGAATGTTGCGGATGACCAGCGCTTTACGGCACTGGAGCAGTTTAAGGAAATCAATGCGGAGCAGCAAGCGCAGTCTGGGAAGACCAATCCTGAATTGGATAATCGCATCCAGCAGGTGGAGGTGGATATTCTGAAGCGGCGCGGGTTCCAGCCGCCTTGGGAGCGGTATTAATCCCGCGCGAGTTTTATCTGGGCATGATGGTAGGGGCACGACAATGTCGTGCCCTTACGTGTTGCTTGGGGTCAATGAATGCCTTTTTCAAACTCGTCAATTGCCTGAATTTGGTCTGAAATCAGGGCGCATTGTTCGAGTAGAGATAGGTCAAGTTTTGGCAATAAATCACTCGCTGCGATTTGTTCGTACCCGTGAGTTGACAAAAAGGCTGATGGTGTTTCTTCGCGTAAATGGTAGAGCTTGAGATGATTAATTTCCCAAAGCCAAACCTCAGCCACTCCCAATCGTCGGTAGGTTTCTAGCTTGTCAATGCTGCCACTGGTAATAATTACTTCTATAGCTAGATCTGGGATATTTTTTTCTTCTCCAATGCAGTAGCATTCATCAGGTTCGGCTCCAGCTTTCTTGAGTTTGTTCCTGATAGTATTACTCCCCAGTGGAGTGTGTTGAATTCGCTTTTTGATGAGGTAGAACTCTATGAGTGTAGCTAGACGTTTTTTGAGTTTTTCATGTCTTGCGGACGGCGACACGATTTCTAGCACTCCATCCAAATAGGTGATGCGGTAATGAGAGTTGTTTTCCAGTTTGGTTAGCAAGGCTTCATAGATTTGCCAACTCACGCTACTGGTGGTGAACCTCTCTTCTGGATCGTCAATTCCTGCAAGTTCTGGCTCGTCAATGAGTTCTTTGAGATTGCTAACCATTGTCTGGGTACCGCTTCAAAAACTCTTCAAATGTTAATAGTTTCAGTAGAGCTTGAATCATAAGGAAAACTCGTACAAATTATTTAACGCCTGCATCTGCCAATCGGCATCATGTTGAGCCATTTCGTAATTAATATTTCGGTTATATTCCTCTTGGCAATATTCCTTATATCTTTGTTTTAATTCCTCAGCATAATAATCAAATTCTTCTTCCGATAAATCGCCACAGTCTAAAGCATCTGATAAATTTTGCATTTCTGTATCACATTCATCTTCTGGACAGATGTTATAGTTTTCTTCTGCTAATTTATCTTGTAAATAAGCAAACTCTTCTTCAATGGATTGTTTGATAACCTCATATTGCCAATCAAAGAAGCCCAAATCTTCTTCATATCTTGTCGTCTTTCCCAAAACGAAACATTTTACACTCTTGGCTCCCGCAGATTCTAGTAATTTTTGACAAGCCTTTAAAGAATTACCTGTTGTTGAAACATCATCAAGCATAAGCAATTTTTGCCCTTTAATGAATTCCTGGTTCACAACTTTAATCGATTGCAAATGCGTCTCTAAACTGCGGCTTCCCCCTGTTGAAAGCTTATCAATAGTTTTGTGTCTTATCAAGCAGGATGTCGCATCAATTAGCTTCATTTTATCGACAAGTCTCTGAGCTAGAATTCTAATCCCAGAGTTATCTTTTCCACTCGGATGCGGTGGAACAACAACGATACAATCAAAATCATCGTGTAAATTCGAGGAAATACAGTTTGCAAAATCCTCAATAACCAATGAGTTACAATTCTTTAAATTCAAAAGTCTTGAAGTGTATTCTGTAAAATCAAAATCTCCTTCACACTCACCAGTTGAAGGCTGATAAACTCCAAGGTAGAAAATCTCTGGTAGGTTTAGGTAACTCACCATACTGATTACAGCGTCATCTTTAAATCACTTTATCCCACAGAGTTCAACCTCTATCAAGGGATTCCAAGAGGGCTTCTAAGCTAAAAACAAAAAAAAAGACGATCGCACCCAAAAAAACGATCGCCCTTTCGCCAACACGAACTAAATGGAAATACTCATACTTGAACTTTTCGCCTAACCATCACCTCCCGTAAGCGTCTGAAAACGGAATCTCTTCTTGCACATAAGGCTGAGGCGGTTTACCTCTTGGTTTCAACTTGTCAATCTCCGCAACAATCCGCGCCGAAATCCTCGGACTGAGCCGATGAATATACGCCACAGCTTCATCCAGGCACGCGGTCAGGTCAGCATTTCGCTGTTTCAAGACAGCGATTTCCTGCTCTAGCTGTTGAATTCTTAGTTCCTGGATTGCTTGTGTGGAATAGGCTTGGGGTTCAGTGCGAACCGCATAATATC
>NZ_DATNPA010000161.1:0-4889 GCF_036703385.1 Allocoleopsis sp.
ATTGAACGGGGCGATCGCGTTGCGTTTCTCGGCCCCAATGGTGCTGGGAAATCGACCCTCCTCCACTTAATCATGGGTATGGAACAACCCACTGAAGGCACGGTTGAATTGGGACAACATAACGTTCTTCCAGGTTACTTCGAGCAGAATCAGGCAGAAGCTCTGGATTTAAGCCGAACCGTCATGGAAACAATTCATGATGAAGTGCCTGATTGGAAAAACGAGGAAGTTCGCACCCTCTTAGGACGGTTTTTGTTTACTGGCGAGACTGTCTTTAAAAAAGTTGAGTCCCTGAGTGGGGGTGAAAAAGCTCGTCTTGCCTTGGCAAAGATGCTCTTACGTCCTGCTAATTTGCTGATTCTGGATGAGCCGACTAATCACCTCGATATTCCTGCCAAAGAAATGCTGGAAGAAGCCATCCAAAATTATGATGGCACGGTGATGATTGTCTCCCACGACCGTTATTTCATTTCTAAAGTCGCCAACAAAATTGTTGAAATCCGAGAGGGGGAATTCCGCACGTATTTGGGAGATTACCACTACTATTTAGATAAAATTGCTGAGGAAAAAGAGCAGGCCAGGTTAGCTGCGAGCGCAGCCGAAAAAGCAGCCAAGAAAGCCGCGAAGGCAGCGAAGAAAGCTGACGCCAAACGCCGCTGATTTTTTGTATAGTCAGTCAGTTCAAATAGGGGGTAGAGCTTACGCACCACTGAGCTAAGGACGCCCCCTATTTTTAGAAGCTAAAAACAGGGGGCATCAGTCCCACTTCAATGACTATACCGCTACCACCAAAACAGACCTTCAGCAGGAGAAGCAAAAATTCGCTTCTCTAGGGAAGCAATTGGGAGAACAATCGGCCAGAAGATCGTTGCTACTGCCAAGACTTGCCAGCATAACCGCTTTTCTGAATCTGACAAACTAGTATCTTGTCTAAAGCGTTTAAACCAGCTAGAGAAACATTGGATAGCCGTTGCAAAGTAAAGTACAGTCAGGATTAGGGATAATTCTTGGTAGCTTCCTGCGTCGATAATACACATCGACTAATACCCCTTACTAGTTTGGTTTTCTTGACGACAGATTTTGGAAAATCCTTAGGCACCCTTAGAGCTAAGGTCTCAAACTGAAATTAACGACTTGATTCTGACCTTTCTCTACACTAGATTCCTCTGCAAGAGGAAGGATGGCAATGGTTTCAGTAATATACTAATGGTATTAATTTACATGAAAATCTTTTGTAAAATACGACATTGTTAATTAAAATTTATTAAAGTTTCCGGAAAGCAACAACTAACTACGAATAAGGGGTGCATTCCAAATATTGGCAACTATACCCCCATTAGGGGCGTACAGTGGTGCGTCTCTACGAAGCCGAACTTTTCCTGCATCGCCCCTAGCTAAAAGAGATACGCTTCCGACCTGTTTCTGTAAAATAGGATCAGATGGATTCAGGAACCAGTCAACTGGTCAGAGACGCCTATCGAGACTATCTACGGTAATCTTCAGGGTTTAAAGTCCAGCCAACTCAAGCAGTTACAACGGCTGTATCACCAGCGCGTTCCGAGCGATCGCTTGACAACGCCAGAGTTTGCCCAGCGATTGGCAGCCATTAGCACGGACATCAAACAACCGCTGTGTACTTACATCAATCGCCGGGGACAAGTCATTCGCGTGGGAGTTGGTACCGTCTCTCAAACTAAAATTCCTCCCTTAGAATTGCCTCGCTACGGTGCGGAACGACTGTCGGGAATTCGCTGTATTGCTACTCAGCTCAAGTCAGAAACCCCCAAAGAATCAGCCTTAACCGCAATGGCGATTCAGCGACTCGACGCCTTAGTGGTGCTGACAGTGACAGAATCAGGATTTGAGCGCCGAGGGGGTGGTGCGACGGGTTATGTCAAAGAAACCTACTTAGCTCACCTAGTCCCGCGCACCGAGCAAGGTGTTCAGAATCTAGATGACCGCCCTCAGCCTTCTGGCGCAGAACTTGGTTGGAGTGTGTCACCACCCATGAGCGTGGATATGCTGACCAAACAGGACTTCCTGGATTTGGTCGAAGGACTAGAATCCGAGTTTCGCCGAGAATTTGTTGCTCAACAAGTCGATGCCGACCAAGACCGGGTGCTAATCGTTGGGCTGATGACGGATGGCAGCACTCAAGAGCGATTTGAAGATGGCTTGGCAGAAATTGCTCGGTTGGTGGAGACGGCAGGTGGAGAGGTGTTGCAGACAATGCGGCAAAAGCGATCGCGTCCTCACCCCCAAACTGTGGTTGGCGCGGGTAAAGTTCAGGAAATTGCCCTAACAGTCCAAACCCTAGGAGCCAATCTTGTGGTTTTTGACCGCGACCTCTCACCTGCACAAATCCGCAACATAGAATTACAAACAGGTGTCCGGGTTGTAGACCGTACCGAGGTTATTCTGGATATCTTTGCCCAACGCGCCCAATCCCGCGCCGGAAAATTGCAGGTGGAACTGGCCCAGCTAGAATACATGCTACCCCGTCTCACAGGACGTGGTCAGGCGATGTCACGGTTAGGCGGTGGTATCGGTACTCGTGGCCCCGGTGAAACTAAACTGGAAACGGAACGCCGAGCTATTCAGCGTCGCATCACCCGACTCCAGCAGGAGGTGAACCAGTTACAAGCCCATCGCTCACGCTTGCGGCAACGGCGTCAGCGACAAGAAGTTCCTACGATTGCAGTAGTCGGTTATACCAATGCTGGAAAATCCACTCTGTTAAATACACTAACCAATGCCGAGGTTTATACGGCTGATCAGTTGTTTGCCACCCTTGATCCCACCACACGACGCCTACCCATTGCCAACGCCGTCACTGGTGAACCCATCGAAATTCTGCTTACCGATACCGTTGGATTTATCCACGAATTGCCCCCCCCGCTCGTGGACTCCTTCCGCGCCACTTTAGAAGAAGTCACGGAAGCCGACGCTCTGCTGCATTTGGTGGATTTATCTCATCCGGCATGGCAAAATCATATTCGCTCTGTAATGACCATTCTGTCGGAAATGCCCGTCACACCAGGGCCGATCCTTGTGGCGTTTAACAAGATTGACCAAGTCGATAGTGAAACATTGGCGCTGGCTCGAGACGAATTTCCGCAAGCCGTATTCATTTCTGCCAGTGAGCGGTTTGGGCTGGAAACGCTGCGTCAAAAACTGGCTCAGTTAGTTCATTACGCCCTTAATCCATAGAAGTATCCTCATCTACCTCACTCAAAAGAGCGATTTTGCCTTAGTGAGAGTGTAGAATTAACAAATAGGGCTGTCCGCGCCTGGTAGAGCTGACAGTGGCACAACCGTTGCCATAGAGTCAGTTTTTTCGTTTTTGCCCAGATGATGGACAAGGAAAATCTTTATGTGAATAAATGGGTGATACCATAAATTACCTTGCCCCGATGAGCGATTATTTCAGGGGTCGGCTGTCAAAATGTGCTTTGGATCGGGGGAAGGTTCATTAATACTTGTATTGTCACTCTTAATCAATCCAGCAAACCTAAAAAAAGACTAACGTTACAGTTTGATGCTTCGTTCTGGCGACGCTGAGATTTTAAGTTTTCTAGAGCAAATCCAGCTGGCTCGAAACCTTGCAGTTGGCTTACGCTGCTATCGTCTGCGAACCATGTGCCTAAACTTGGCACGTTGGCTGAAATTGGAGCAAGAACAAGTACGCCAACTGATTTTCTTAAGCTACTGTCACGGTCTAGGGAAAATTGGCATTCCCGACTCTATTCTGCTCAAGCCCAGTTCTCTGAACGAGCAGGAGTGGGCGAAAATTCGAGAGTACCCCGAAGTCTCAGAGCTCATCTGTAATCAGCTTCCAGTACTCAGGGAGTTTGCCCCTCTAGTGCGCTCTCATCAAGAACGGCTGAATGGTACTGGCTATCCGGATGGATTGCATGGCGACGAAATACCTTATATCGTTCAGGTCTTCCAACTGGTTAATATCGCGGATGCCATTATTAGTAAGCGGCTTCATCGCACCAGCACTACTTCTACGAGCGATCGCCCTTACTGGGTGCAAGCCGTTGAGGAAATTAGTAAAGAAATGGACGTGGGGGCAAGAGACCCAGAACTGTGCGAAAAGTTTTTTCGGTTTCTTGAGCTTTACTATCGAGGCGGCGGTTGATTAGGGTTGAAGGTTTAAAGGTTGAAGGTTTAAAGGTTAGAACTTTCAACTTTCAACTTGCTAACTTTCAACCTATGCCTAGTCCCATGTTCTGTAAGCTGTATACTCCAGGCACATCAGTGAGATTGTATTGTAAAGGTGTCACCGTTATATATTTGTCTTGAATAGCCTGAACATCGGTTGGCACATCAGGGGGAAGGTGGAGATGGGCAGGCTGTTCGACATCTTCAAGCACTTCACCGGCTAACCAATAATACGTTTTGCCTCGTGGATCAACTCGTTTCTCGAAGGTGTCGAAATAGCGGCGAATGCCTTGACGGGTGATGGTGACTCCGGCGATTTCTTCCGGTTTTACAGGTGGGACATTGACATTCAGCAGCATCACTTCAGGGAGCGGCTGCTTAGAGAGTTGAGTAATTAGCTGTTTGGCAAACATCGCTGCTGCCTGAAATTCCTGCGAGGTATGACTCGCCAAACTAAACGCAATGCTGGGAATCCCTTCAATCACACCTTCCATTGCCGCTGAGACAGTGCCAGAGTAAAGGACATCTGTACCCAGGTTAGAGCCATGATTGATGCCCGAAAGGACGAAATCGGGCGGGGTATCAATTAATGCCCCCAGTGCCAACTTCACGCAGTCTGAGGGCGTTCCTGAACAAGACCAAGCTTTAACCGTTGGGTGAAAGATTGACTCAACTTTTTCGGCACGAATAGGGTCGTGTAAGGTAAGACCATGACCTGTTGC
>NZ_DATNPA010000162.1:0-3501 GCF_036703385.1 Allocoleopsis sp.
GATATACTTCTTAGCAACTTCGATAATTTCCTTGGAAAACGCTTCAACATCCAACCGTTGATTTTCCAACATTTGCTTCAACCATTGACTAATGGCTCTATCATCATCAATCAGTCCCGCTTGATGATTTTTTATAATCTCCAAAGTTCGCTTGATCCGAAGACTCCTCAGTTCTGCCAGCGAGCGCTCAAGCACCGCTAGTCTTCTTTCGTTTTCCAATTCTAGAGTCTTTTGCAACGTCAAATTGAAAGTGGTTAAATACACTCTCGCTGCCTTGGCTCCATGGGTAGCGCCCAGTTCCGCCGCGATTTTTACGTGTAAGTTGTCGAATTCCTCAAAACTCATTTTTCCTCCTAATAATCAATTCCAACGACTTGAGTTCAATCTTTACTTTTCGGGTCGGTTCACTCTTTGATTAATCGTTCGCTTTTCGCGGTTTTTGAGATTTCCTAGTTCTTAAACAATCGGTGGATGATAGATGAAACCATCGAAGAATCCTTCACCTTTTGACTCCTCCAACTCATCTAGTGCTTGCCAGATGCATTTGACATCGGTAGCCAGAATGCATTTGGCACGTTGCCAGATGTTTGTGAATGTGGGGAATAATGCTGTCATTTGTTGATGCTCCAGTAGCTGCGTTTTTACTGCCAGTAGTCGGATGTAGAGGCGCTGTAATTCATCAAGTTCTCTAAGTTGCCAAGCTCGGTTTCTAGGTCGATTCCGTTGACCCACGCCTTCTCCACAATCTCTGCTGTGGCGCTCTCCACTTTTCCCAGTGCAGGTTCAATTTGCTGCCTTAAGTCTTCATACAGGTCACTGTTGGCATCGATTCCCAGTTCAAGCAATATTGCAATCGGGTCGAAGTCAGCTTCAGCAGAAAGCTCACTCGTGAGTTGGGCTACCTTACGGACTAGACCTTCACCCTTGATTTTGCGATAGGTGGAATCTTCGGCTAGAAGTTCGATGGTTGCCAGTCGTGCGCCCGATTTCTGACCCTTACGAGCGTGCAGAACTTCCTTCACTTGCAAATCGGTAGATGCCAACTGCTGGGAGTTCTCGTCTGAGTTCTTGAGCGAAGATGATTTGCGCTGAGTCAGGGCTGTAGACTTTTTCCCTTTGCGCTTGGATTGGGGCTTGTCCTCTAACAGCGGTGGCTCTAAGGGTTGCTCAGATGCCTCTGGTAGCTGGGGGCTTTCTGCCTGCGGTTCTAGTTTGCGAGTCGAGCGAGAGGCATCCAAGTCTCGTGCGATCGCGTCTACAACGGGCTGATGCTCGACTGGGATTGTGTCCCAACTAAACACGGTTGCATCGTTGAGAAGAGTTGCAAAGCGCTCTTGCAGGTCTGGAATCGTGACGCCTAATTCCTCTGCCACGTCGCACCAATTGAGGTTTACGGGAGTGTTGAAGGCTTCAGCGATTTCTTGAGTTGCAGATTTCTTGGTAGAACGTGCCATTGTTGTTACTCCTATTGATGGTTAAGCGGCGATACCGTAAAGCTCTTCTTCCCAAGCTTTAAAGCTGAAGTACTTTGACTGAATTTCAGGATTAGCCAAGGTTTGAGCGATTAGTGGTAGATAATTACACCCGTTTAAATCGGCTCGAATTTGAGTCATTAGATAGGCAAGTTTGACCACACAGGTGAACTGGTATTGGTCGAAACTGTAACCGCTCATGTAGTTACCAGAGGCATCTCTGGGGATGCGTTCCCGATAGTCTTTGATGACCCGTAGCAACTTTTCCCAATTCGCGATCGTGTTTTTGTCTGCGCCAAGTAGACCTTGGCTTGCTAGATGCCGAGCTACGGCGCGACGTGACCAACGATTGCGGCTTGGTGGTGTGGCTAATGCTGTTTCTAAAATCTCCTGAGTACGTGTTGTCACGTTTATCATCGGATACCTCTCCGTCAGCACCCTCTCAGTAACCCGTCACCCTACAGACATTTGGCAATTTGGGTGGGTGGTGGGTAGGTGCCTATGTTGCTATAGTAAGGATAGTTAGCGGATTCGTCAAGTATCCTGACAATAAATATTCAGGATTATGTCAAAGGGTAAGTTTTGTAAGGATTTGAGTCAAAATGAGAGCAAACAGTAAACAGAAACTTACAGGTATGGCTGAGACTAAGCGATTTACAGTTCCAGACTTAGGTGAGTGGTATACCGATCAACTAGCCTTAGATGCCTGGATTAACAACCGTTCCAAAGCAGTACAAGCGCAGTCTTTGCTATGCGCGAAGCTGCAAGAGCGAGAACCAACTATTGAAAAACGATTAACCTACATCGCCCAAAAAAGAGGTCTAACTCTAGATGAGCTGAGATCGCAGATTCTTGCAGGTAAGGCTCAACAACTATCCAGGGACGAAGACGGAGAGTAACCGCGATTGCCATGCCTACCGCCAAAATCCACCTGCTCACTGTCATGCCTATCGGCATCCTGATTGTGTACTTCACCGCTGACAGTTGCTGGCAGTTCAGAGTGTTGACTAACGAGGGGAAGGTATTCGGCTTGCAGAAGCTTTATTACACGCCAGAGGCAGCGGAAACAGCGGGGCGTAGGTGGGTTGGTGGGTGGAAGCAGGAATTATAGCCATAGGAGAGAGCGTACTACATGGTCAAACCTATACAGAGAGCGGATAAAGGATTTTCCAGTGATTCAAAGTCGCCTCTCTATGGTTCACTCCACTCTCTCCTCTCTCTGGTCGCTGTGCGATCGCCCTAGACTCCGACCTCTGACCTCTGACAAATTAGCCAAAATCTCTGAACTCGATCCAGACCCAAAAGAATAACTCCAACTGCGATCGCTCTCCCAGACCTCCAATACTCTCAGGCTTGAAAGGCGATCGCTCACCCGACCGCTGACCTCTGACCTAACGTAACCCGACACGACCGAACTCAGTATGAAAAAACTTCCCAAATCCGACCTAGTTGTTTTCAACCAAATACTCAACACACCTATCGAAGTAGTAGCCATAGATGAAACACACGCACGTCAAATCGAAATCGCTTTATCGATATGCAAACGACCCTGGGAAGTAACTAGCTCTTTATTCATCCAAAACAATTGGAGTTCTCGATTTGGTTTAAAAGTCACAAAACGAGATAAAACTCTATACGAGCCTTATCTAAATCTGATGACTACCATATACGAACTAATCAAAGAAATTGACGCGCTACACCGTTATACAAACATTGAATTATCAGACAGAATCCGAATGAAAACTAATCCTATAGCTTGGGTTTCACGTTGTTTTGTAGACTTTACAGCGGTTAACTTCTACGCTCTTGCCTATGATGAACGACCTAAAATTTATAACAACAACCATAAAGAAGCAATCATCGAAATAGAGAGAGAACGCCTAAGAAAATTGAAAAATAATATTAATCCTTTTGAAGAAAAATACTTTGGTATTTATAATGTCGTACACGCTAGCTTCCAATTAAAAAGTAGTTATGACCAATTTGATAAAAAATACTGGAAACCCTTTTTAAAAGCCTATACCCAACT
>NZ_DATNPA010000163.1:0-6809 GCF_036703385.1 Allocoleopsis sp.
GAACCGATAAAAGAGGCGATCGCGAGTGGTAAACCTTTCTTGGGCATTTGCCTAGGCTTACAAATTCTATTTGAGGGCAGTGAAGAAGGCACTGAACCCGGATTAGGAATTGTTCCTGGTGTTGTCCGCCGCTTTCGTCCAGAACCCGGAATCACCATTCCCCACATGGGCTGGAACGAGTTAGAGTTTACTCAAAGCCATTGTCCCCTTTGGCAGCAGTTATCCGGAAATCCTCGCGTCTATTTTGTTCATTCTTACTACGTTGACCCCATTGACCCCAGTGTCCAGGCTGCAACCGTGACACATGGTTCTCAGACTGTAACAGCTGCGATCGCTCGCGACAATCTGATGGCTGTTCAGTTTCATCCTGAAAAATCTTCCACTACAGGACTACAAATCCTATCTAACTTCGTGGCGCAAGTCAGCCGCTGCACGGAGTCATTAGTTATGAGCCATTAGGTTGAGAACAAGGGTTGAAAGTTGGCAGGTTAAAAGTTGACGGATTCAACCTTCAACCTTCAACCTTAAAACCTGCAACCTTCAACCTTAAAAACCTTCAACCCGATACACCCCATATAAATGAGAATTTACGGCAATCGCCAACTGAAAACCCTACCCGGACAAGACACCCGTCCGACAGCCGCGCGGGTGCGGGAGGCGATATTTAACATCTGGCATGGTAGTATTAGAGGCTGCCGATGGCTTGATTTATGTGCCGGTACAGGTTCAATGGGTGCCGAGGCACTATGTCGGGGAGCATCTGCCGTTATCGGAATTGAAAAATGGACAAAAGCCTGCGCCATCATTCAACAGAATTGGGAGCAGGTTGCCCAGCCTGAACAAACATTTCAGGTCATACGGGGGGATGTGGTTGTACGATTAAAATCCCTTGCGGGGGAGCAGTTTGATCACATTTACTTCGATCCCCCCTACGCCAGTGACTTGTACCAGCCTGTACTAGAAGCGATCGCTAATTATCAACTCCTCAACGAGGCGGGAGAACTAGCCGTAGAACATAGCCCCAATAACTTGACATCTCAACAGATTCCCACCCTGGAAATCTGTCGCCAAAAAGTCTATGGAAACACGGCTGTGACCTTCTATCGCCCCTTAATCAGGGATTAGGGATGGGGATTGAGTAAACGACTTCGGTACATACCCTCTCCTTCTATTAACTCAGGCTTTGGGCATGTTCCTACTTAGTCCTCAGCCCCCAATCCCCAGTTACCTCTACTTGTTGATCCCCAACTGGTCACCACGCTTGTACTGCATGTATGCCGCGACAAATAGTCCAGCCAGGGTAACTGGGATTAGACCAAGAACAATCCCTGAGAGCAGCGGTTCTACCACGTTAGTCCTCCTGATTGATAAGTTTTTTTACCTGTTTCTCATCGTACTAGCTCTCATGCCAAAACACCTACAGACCACGAAGAGCGAGTTCAACGGCATTGTAGCGGCAAAGACGAAACAGTCCTATAAGTTACAGCTTGCTTACTCAGCCTCGAAATTTTAAGCTATGTTTATTAATCGACATACTTAACGAGGCTCCATTAGGTCATCACTTTTTTGAATAGCAAAATCGGTTTTTCGATTTCATCTTGATTAAAAACGTTTTGTAAATTCTCAATTTGATAGGAGATCGTTTGGAGAACAAGCTTGCTCAACCTGGAACCTTGCTTCGGCGGATTACCTTAGCGGTACTTGCGGTGCTTCTGGCTATCAGCGCAAGCCTCTTAGGTTTGCACCTGATTCAAGCTTCCGACCCCTATGTCAGTAAGGTCTTGTCACTGACCGGCGACTCAATGCGAGGTCATGACATGTTTCAAATCAATTGCGCTGGCTGTCATGGATTACGAGCCGATGGAAAGGTTGGACCTAGCTTGCAGCAGGTCTCTAAGCGGAAGTCCAAAATCAACCTGATTCATCAAGTAACCAGTGGCCAGACACCACCTATGCCCAAATTCCAACCCAGTCCCCAAGAAATGGCAGACTTATTGAGCTACCTGGAGACACTCTAGAACATCGATTCAGGAGTTTCTCGTTGCCTCCTGGTTGGGGATTGGTTAGTAGCTAGAGGACAACTTCACTTGACAAAGCCTGAAATTCCCAACTCTTGGCGCACTTCAGAGACAGGCTTGTTCCAGTTGGCCTCAAATTGATAAGCAAAAATGGGTTTACTCTTCATGCCCATGATGAAACCTTTGATGAGCGACCCGAAGAGTTGAGGAGCCTGCTTGAAATTCGAGGCAATCTGCAAAGGGAGGAAAGATAGGACAAATGCGTTCAGCAAGTCCCAAAATTGAACGAAGCAGAAGCCTGCCAAGCCGAACTCTCCCATCGGAGAGCCATCAAATCCAGTGATGATGTGATAGACATCGTGAGAAAGAGCCATACGCTGCTCAACCCAATTCTCAGGACTGTCTGACGAACTCATAAACGCTTCAGGGTCAAATCCTTGGTTGACGATATGTCGAGCATAAGCTCCCCCTAACGTGAATTCCGGCAATTCCAGGAGTTCAGGGATATTGATGCTTACTGGAGTATTTGCCAGGTGTGCGGCCTGACGCGCCCGACGCTCATCTACCCAATGTTGCCAGTGGCTTCCACGTCCTGCTGCGATGATGTGGTTGATGGCACTGACTGGCTCATGTTTAAGGAAAGCGGCGTAAGCAGAGCGAAATTCTGACCCGTTGATTCCAGTATGAGCAAGGGGATTGAGAGCTTTTGTCCAATCTTTTAACTGAAGGGGTTGGGTTGTGCTAACCATCATTTTTTCTCCTATGACAAGCTGTGATAACGCGGTTGTTTTTTGCAAAATAGTGATTATTAACTTAATTTATTAAATATAATGTATATTTAATAAAGTGCATATGTCAAGAATTGCGAAAAAGAATCCTCCGCCCTACCCTATAGGTTGGTTGGCAGAGGGTGTCACAATATGGAGTGTTCAATATTGCGAAGCCGATACCGATACCGATACCAGATAGTAATATTGCGAAGCCGAAGTCGATATCAGGCATCAACGTAGCGGCGGGTAAACCAGTGATTGCCAAAACTGGAGGAATTATCTATCCTGACTGGGGCAATGCAAACGATTTGGTGGATTACAAGACCTATTGGTAGCCGATTAACCGGTTTCCTGTCTTAGAAACAATCTCTACTTCCCATCCTCGTCCTTGCAGCAGCTCAGCAATTCTATGTTGCCCCTTCTCTGCCGTCCGCAGTGCTTGGTAGCGGTAGCAATGAACAGCATGAAACTCTCCTCGCTGAAACTCCACCGAAAAGGCTCCTGCCCAATCCAAAGGCTGAGTCGAGCCATTATCAATAATCGGGTAAATTGTCGCTTTGGGTATCATCCGGAGAGCCTCCTTGCTGGGTTAAATGAAATGCTCGTACCAGTCATAAACCGTGCTGAGGCGATCATAACCAAGAAAAATTCTCCTCGTCACCCAAGTGTCGATTTGTGCGATCGCACCTCCCAGTTGAAAAAGGTTAGAAAGCTTACTGTACAAACTTTCTTCCCTTCTGCCTTCTGCCTCCTGCCTCGTGCCTACTCCTACGGAGAACGCTACGTGAACTGCCTTCTTGTACTAGGCGTGAAATAGCTTATCGTTGAAATTTGAGTTACTTTAGTTCACCAAATTTCAGGTTAAACTCTGTGCCCAAACTCGAGTTTACTTGAAGTGTTCCTTCAAGTTGTTTTGCTAAAATATCCACCAACTTAAGCCCTAGTGAATTAACAGATTTGACCTCCCAATTTGAGGGCAATCCTATACCATTATCTCTAATGATGAGTGTATAATGATTATCTTCGTCAAAGTGAAGAGCGATATAGATTATTCCTTTAGCTTGGTTGGGAAAAGCGTGCTTTAAAGCATTTGAAACTAGCTCATTAATAATTAATCCACAAGGAATAGCTGTATTGAGATTGAGAGCCACTTGCTCAAGTTTTAGCTCCAGATTGATGTTCTCTACATTCACTCCGTAGGCTGAAAATAAGTAGCTGCTCAAATCCTCAATGTATTCAGCAAAATTAATTTTTGCAAAATCTTTAAATTTATACAAAGTATCGTGAACAAGCGCCATCGCTCTGATGCGATTGCAGCTTTGCCGGAAGAGTTCCAGCGTGGATTGGTCCTTTATATGCTGAGATTGCAAGTCGAGCAGGCTGGAGATCACCTGTAAGTTGTTTTTGACCCGATGATGAATTTCTTGGAGTAAGACTTCTTTTTCCCGTAGTGATTCTTGAATTTCTACCTCTACGAGCTTGCGTTGGGTGATATTAGTGGCAACACCGAGGACTTGACAAACTTGACCATCACTGGAAAAAATTGGTTTTTTCAGGGTTTGAAACCACTGCAATTCACCAGTCCGTGTGTGGTAGGGTTCTTCTGAAATGAACTTCTGCTGTAAAGTAGCGAATACTTCCTGCTCTTGAGCGATGAACCGTTTGGCATCTACTTCATTGGGATGTAGTTCAGTATCCGTAAGCCCGATCAAATGCTCAACATTGACTCCCAAAAAATCAGCAAATGCTTGATTGCCAAGTACCAGCTTGCCCTCTTTATCTTTGACAAAAATTAAATTCGGATTGCTATCAATGACAGTTTGGAGAAATTTATGCTGGGATTGGAGTTTCTCTTGTCCCAATTTCTGCTCTGTAATATTGTGGGTAATACCTAGGATTTGATAAATTTCTCCTCGTTCATCTAGCAGTGGAACATAGGTAACAACAAAGGTTATTTGACCAATAGTTGCCAAAGTAATAGTGCATTCTTCCGTCTGTGAGATTCGTGTTTCCACAGCCTTAAGTAGATACGGTAGATACGCATTTGTTATCTCTGGTGGATGTATTTCCTCATCAGTGTGACCGAGCAGCGACGACTCCGGTAGCCCACCTATCCTAATACCGTGTGCATTCACAAACTGGAATCGCCGATTAGCATCGTAGATCACAAAGGTATCGGGGAAGTGATCGACAGCCAGTCGGAATCGCTGTTCCGAGAATTTCAGTGCCTCATTTGTCTTTTCTAGGGTGGCAAAAGACTCTTGCAGTTGCTGTGCCATTTGCTTAAAAGATTGAGCGAGAATCCCCAATTCATCTATGCTTTCCACCTCAACATTTTGGTCTAATTGACTACTGGCGAAGTCCGAGGTGGCAGCCCGCTTTGCTAACACACTAGATGCTTTGCTCAAACGGAGAATAGGACGGCTAATCGAGCGGGCAGTGACGATTCCTAGAAGGGTAGCTAGCACCAATGCGCCCAAACACAGCAGGATAGTGGTATGGGTGTTGGCATTGATTTGCTTCATGAAATCGTCTTCTGGAACAACTACCACAATCACCCAATTTAATCCCTGAGTATCAACAAAGGGTGTCACCTGTAGGAATTGCCGCTTGCCATCAATTTTGAAGTCGAGTTGGTGACTGCGATTAATTTGGCTGAGGTTACCAAAGCGTTCTATCAAATACTGTGCCGTGAGACGAGTTAAACGGTTGCCACTGTGGATAGCCTGAAGCCGACTCCGTTTCTCATTTTTTCCCTCTTTGCTAAGAGTAAAGGGCTTTTCAGCCGTTGAACTTGCTACTAAATCTCCGGAGCGCTCCAGAATAAATGTTTGTCCAGAGCGACCAATTTTCAAATCATGCAAAAAGTCACTAATTTGTGAGAGGGATAGTGTTGCATTCGTAACTCCAAGCAACGCACCTGTCCTCTCGTCGTAGAAAGGTCGGGCAGCACTGATCGCTAGTGATGGTGAAGAAAAATACGGGTAAATCTCACTCCAAGTAAGTTTACCTGCTTTTACAGCCGCTTTATACCAGGGGCGAGTTCGAGGATCGAAGCTTTCATTAACCTGAATTAGTTTGGCCCGATTCCCGTGGTTATCTGTAGTGTAGGTATGATATTTACCGCCAGTAGACTGATCCACGACTCGAATCACCAGCGTACCATCAGCGAGGCGATCAACTGCTCGAATTTCCCCATGTTCGCTACCAAAAGCTATGGGACAAAGCGACTTAAACAACTGCATTTGGTGCCAGAAGTGGCGTTCTAGGCTGCTTGAGTCCTGTAAATTCAACTCATTAAGACTGACGGCATCAGCGTTAATTTGAGCAACTATTTGTGGTGTCTCCATGTATGTGGTGAGCTGTTGCCGGATGTGAGCTGTGGCTTGATTTTTTAACTGGATGGCCATGTCATGGACATGCTTCTGTCCGTTGCGTAACGATAGCCACCCTGTTAGTCCCACAGCCATAAAGATTTGGATGACGAATGGCACCACTAAGACCGCGCAAAGCGGAATTTTTCGCTGGGTTTTTGCAGTTGGATGCTCACTTGTTAGCAGGGTCATGATGAAGTTGTTTTAGCTTTTAGTGAGATGTATGAAGATAAGCACAAGTTGGTAGCTAGAACCTCAGAAATTTGTTAGCTGAAGCTGCCTATTTGCTCATTCATGAGAGTGCCATTCACTTTTAGCGTTACACAACTAACAAATGATTTAGGTAAGCCGACCTACACCACCATAGTTTTAGTAATACAGCAACATTTGATGACTGAAATAATTTTCTAATTGCTAACTAAACTGCTGGGCATAAAATCGAGCATAGCGATCGCCTTTTTCTAATAATGCCTCGTGGGTACCTGATTCGACGATTTGTCCCTGTTCCACGACGAGAATGCGATCAGCACGACGCACGGTGGCGAGTCGGTGGGCAATGATAAAAACGGTGCGGTTTTGCATAATCCGCTCTAGTGCTTCTTGTACCAAGGCTTCCGATTCTGAATCCAGGGCAGAGGTGGCTTCGT